>JBDTQQ010000043.1:0-10549 GCA_039932075.1 Pseudarthrobacter sp.
TCCGCCACCCGGACGGCGTCAGCACACGCGGCGATCCGCGCCGGATTAACGGTGCCGATCACGGGCGCGATGCCGGCCGGGTGCTTCATCAGCCAGCCCAGGAGGACGGACTCCCCCGTGGTGCCGTATTTGCCGGCGAGCTCCCGGACGAGGACCGCTGTGGAAGCCTCGGCCGACGTCGGATCCTCCGGTGCTGCGCCCGTGTACAGCCCCCGTGCCAGCGCGCCGTACGCCTGGAGGGTCACCCCGTGGCTGGTGCAGTACTCCAGGGTGCCGTGCGGGAAGGCGTACTCCAGCGAGTCCGGATGGTTCACCAGCACCTGGCTCTCCAGCCAGGCACGTTTCAGCAGGCTCATCTCGAGCTGGTTGGCCACCACAGGCACTTCAAGCCGGCCCTGCAGCGCCTGGATCTGCGCGCCGGACATGTTGGACACGCCCACCTGCCGCACTTTGCCTTCAGCCACGAGGTGCCCGACGGCGGCCGCCACCTCCGCCAGGTCCGTCAGGGGGTCGGGGCGGTGCAGCAGGAGCACATCCACGAAATCCGTCTGCAGCCGCTTCAGGCTGCCGTCCACCCGCTCCAGGATGGCTTCCCGGCCCAGGTCGTAGTGCGTGGCAAGCCCGCGTTCGTTGAGACGGATCCCGCACTTGGTCTGCAGCCGGATCCTGTCACGGAGGCCGGGGGTCGCCGCGAGCACTTCGCCGAAGACGGCCTCGGACTTGCCGCTGCGGTAGATGTCCGCATGATCGAACAGCGTGATCCCTGCAGCCAGGGCGGCCTCGACGGCCGCAGCGGCCTCGTCCACGTGGCCGGATCCATGCGGCTCGTCGGACCAGCTGCCGCCCAGGCCCATGCAGCCGTAGATGAGTTCCTGCATCAGGTGGAGTCCCCGCCCATCATGGCTGCCGCCGCCGGAACCGGCATCAGCGCAGCCATGCCGTGCTGTTGGCGGGCAGCTTCCCGTCTTCCAGCGGGGTGCTGCTGATGAGCACGGTCCCGGCGGGAAGTTCGACGGCGGTGTCCCCGAAGTTGGTCACTGACTGCCAGCCGCCCGGGCGGCTGAAGAGCAGGACTTCCGGGTTGCCCGTCTCAACCCATTCGAGTTCCTCTTCGGCCTGCAGTTCGCGGCGGAGCTTCAGGGCCTTGCGGTACAACTCGAGAGTGGAGTTTTCGGTGCCGTCCTGCGCCTCGACCGCGTACTTGCTGAACCAGTCCGGCTGCGGGAGGTGCGCGCCGCCGTCGCCGAAGCCGAAGGAGGCA
Source organism: Pseudarthrobacter sp. (assembly GCA_039932075.1). Classification (GTDB taxonomy): domain Bacteria; phylum Actinomycetota; class Actinomycetes; order Actinomycetales; family Micrococcaceae; genus Arthrobacter. The sequence goes on from JBDTQQ010000043.1 coordinate 1,262, forward strand.
CCTTCGACCTTCCACGGCAGCGGAACCCGGCAGCCGTCGCGGCCCACCTCAACGCCTTTGTTCCGGAAGAAGGCCGGGTCCTGACGTTCGGAGTCCGGGATGTCCGCCACTTCCTGGAGCCCCAGTTCCTCGCCCTGGTACAGGTAGGCGGAACCGGGGACTGCCAGCATCAGCAGGGTGGCAGCGCGGGCGCGCCGTTCGCCGAGTTCCCCATCCAGCTCGTCCTTGGGGCCGCCGGCCAGCAGCCACGCCTTGCCGTCCTGGCCCTTGGCCAGCTTCTTGTCATCGGGTCCACTCGTTGCCTTGGGCAGCCCGTAGCGCGTGGCGTGCCGGACGACGTCGTGATTGGAGAAGACCCAGGTGGACGAGGCCCCGGTCTCCTTGGCCTCGGCCAGGTTACGGGTGATGATTTCGCGGAATTCCTCAGCGTCAAAGTCGGCCTGGAGAAGATCGAAGTTAAACGCCTGGCCCAGGCCCTCCGGGCTGGCGTAGCGGCCGCGGCGGGTGGCGTGCACCCAGGCCTCGGCGACGGCCGTGCGCGGCGGGTTGTACTCGTTGAACACTTCACGCCATTCGACGTAGATGTCATGCACTTCGTCGCGGTCCCAGAAGGGGTGCGAGCCATCGTCGAACCCGTCGGTTCCGCTGTTGGCCTCGGTCAATTCAACCTTGGAGAGCAACGGCTCGGTGAGGTCCTTGGTGAGGGCGTGGGCCACGTCCACCCGGAAGCCGTCCACGCCGCGGTCGGACCAGAAGCGCAGGGTCTTGAGGAAATCATCGCGGATTTCCCGGTTGGCCCAGTTCAGGTCCGGCTGCTCCTTCGCGAAGATGTGCAGGTACCACTGGCCGGGGGTGCCGTCGGGTTCGGTGATGCGCTCCCAGGCGGGACCGCCAAAGACGGAATCCCAGTCCGACGGCGGCACGTCACCGTTCTCACCCACACCGTCGCGGAAGATGTAGCGGTCACGGGCCGCGGAGCCCTTCGGTGAGGCGAGCGCCTCCTTGAACCACTCGTGCCTGTTCGACGAGTGGTTGGGGACGATGTCCGCGATGAGTTTGATGCCGGCGTCGTGCAGTGCTTTGGCCATCTCGTCGAAGTCCGCCAGCGTACCGAGCTTGGGATCCACGTTGCGGTAGTCGTCCACGTCGTAGCCACCGTCGGCGAGCGCCGACGGGTAGAACGGGCTCAGCCACACGGCGTCGATCCCCAGCGTCTTCAGGTACGGGACCTTGGCGGTGATGCCCTTGATGTCACCGAGTCCGTCACCGTTGGAATCCGAGAAGCTGCGCGGGTAGATCTGGTACACGGCAGCCTGGCGCCACCAGTTGGGGTCGGCCGGACGGTCAGAATCGGAAAGGGTTGCCAGGGTGGCATTGGTGGGCAAGGCGATGATCCTTTTCATCTGGGGGTGATCGTTCCGGGACGGCTGGGTACAATTTAGATAGTTACTAAATATATTCCCCCACCAATTATGGGACTGCGGAATCTGGAGGTCAAGGACGCATGAAGAACGCCGGCGCACCCAGCCCCCAACTGCTGCGGCGCCTTAATGCGAACGCTGTCTTGTCCTTCCTGCGCACCGCGGAGGTAGCCACCGGGTCAGACCTGATGGCATCGACGGGACTGACCCGCGCTTCGGTCATCGCCGTCTGCGAGGACCTGCTCCACCGGGGCTGGATCCGGGAACTGAAGGCGGGCCGCCAGTCCGGCCAGCCGAAGGGACGGCCCGCCCGCCGGTTCGAGCTGAATCCGCGCGCCGGCGTGGTTTTAGGCATCGACATCGGGGCGGCCACCACCACCGCCGCAGTGGCCGACCTTCACGGAAAGATCATCGCCCGCACAAGCCGCAGCTTCCGGATCCCCGAAATCCCGGCCGCGGAGCGCATCGACGTTGTAGACCGGGCCTGCCGGGCGGCACTGGCGGAGGCGGGCACCACTTCCACGGACGTCCTGGCGGTGAGCGCCGGCCTTGCGGCGCCGGTGGACCGCGCCGGCAATGTCCTGGTGACCCGGCCCTTCTGGCGGCTGTTCGACGTCGGCCTCCGGGCCGCCCTGAAGGACCTCCACGGCTGGACGGTGCTGCTGGAGAACGACGCCAACCTCGCGGCCCTGGGTGAGCGGTGGCGCGGAACGGGGGCAGGCGTTGATGACCTGGTGGTGCTGCTCGCCAGCGAGCGGATCGGTGCCGGCATCATCGAGTCCGGGCGGCTGCTTCACGGACTGTCCGGGGCCGCGGGCGAAATGGGCTACCTGGATCTTGTGGAAGGGGTGGGCAGTTCCGCCGGTATAGCCGTGCTGGCCAGGGAGTGGTACCAGGCCGCAACGGGATCCCCGCTTGAGGCGCCGGAGGTCTTTGCCGCTGCGGCCGCTGGCGACCCAGCCGCAGCGGCAGTCCTGGACCGGCTGGCCGAACGGCTGGCGCGGGTTGTGGCATCACTGGCGGTCCTGCTGAACCCGGAGCAGGTGGTGATCGGCGGAGCAGTGGCCGGCTCGGCTGGCGCCCTGGTCCCCGGCATCGAGGCGTGGCTTCCGCGCTTCACGGCTACCGTCCCCCGCGTCACGGTGTCACCGCTGGGCGATGCGATCGTGACCATCGGTGCGGTCCGGCATGCGCTGGACTTCGTGGAGGCCAATGCGCTGGATCTGGCGCTCGCGCCCCGGCCGGCGTAAGGCGTACGCCCTCACGGCGGCGCCCTGGCCGGGCCTATTCCGGCATGATCATGGTCCGCAGGTCCAGCTGGCGCAACACCCGGTCCGCTACCTCGGGATCCATGTCCGGTTCGTTGCGGGCCAGCACCACTTCCTGCCGTGCAGCATCCAGGGCGATGGTCTGGACGGCAATCGCGAGACCGCGGCCCCGGGACCGAAGCTCGGCCACGCTCTCGTTCTTCAGGCTGCCGTCCAGGAGCTCGGCATGCAGCCGGCTCATCTTTGCCTGGACCAGGGCCACTTTCTCCGGCGGAAGATCCTTCATGAGATCATGCTGCTTCAGCGCGGCAACAGCCGCCTCCTGCGCCCGTTTGGCCAGCAGACGGGCGGCGTCGCGTTCCTCCGACCCGTCCCCGGAAGCATCCAGGACACGCATCAGCCAAGGCAGCGTCAGCCCGGGCAGCACCAAGGTGGCCACCAGCACGGCACAAGCGATCACCAGCAGGTAGTCCCGGGCGGGAAACGGCGTGCCGTCGGCCAGGGTGAGGGGCAGCGCCAGGGCAAGGGCCAGGGTAGCGAGCCCGCGCATGCCGCACCAGGTAAGGATCAGGACCTCCTTGGCTGACGTGGGCTGGAGGACATTCTTGCGGTTCCGGGAAGCCAGGGCCAGGACGGCCAGCCACAGGAACCGGACAACGAACACCAGCACACAGACCAGCCCGGCGACGCCGAGCATGCCGAGGATATCCGCGCGTTCATCGTGGATGACGTGCCGGATTTCCAGCCCGACCAATCCGAAGGCCAGGCCGGTAGCCAGCAACTCCACCACATCCCAGAAGGCCGCCCGGGTGACCCGCTCCTCCGCGTACTGCGGCCGGGAATGCCGCTGCATCTCCAGGGCGGTCACCACCACGGCAATCACCCCGGACGCGTGGACCTCTTCTGCGAGGATGTAGGCCGCGAAGGGCACCACCAGCGTCACCGCGCTGCGTGCCACCAGCGCGGTGACCAGCCTGGTGATGAGTCCTGTCAGCCACCCCATGGCCATGCCCACCACCACGGCAAGCGCAGCGCCGAGCACAAACTTGAGGACGACGTCGGGCCCTATTCCGGTGCCGCCCACTGCAGCGGCGACGGCCGCCTGAAAGATCACGATGGCCGCGGCATCGTTGAAGAGTCCCTCGCTTTGCAGCACGGTGGTGAGCCGGCGCGGCATGTGCACGCGACCAGCCACCGATTCCACCGCAATGGGGTCCGGGGGCGCCACCATGGCACCCAGTGCGATCGCCGCCGGGATGCCGATGCCCGGAATCATCAGCCACGCGGCACCCGCCACAGCGGCGGTGCTGATGACCACCAGCGCGACCGCAAGCATGATCAGCGTGCGCCAACGTACCCGGAAGACAGCCCATGAACTCCGCTGGGCCGTGGCAAAGAGCAACGGCGGCAGGAAGATGGGCAGGATCAGCTCAGGGGCGATGTTCAGGTCAGGGAAGCCGGGGATGAAGGTCAGACCGATGGCCAGCAGGAGCATGAGGACCGGATAGGGCAGGCGAAGCCGGTCCCCCACTCCGACGGCCACCACGGTGGCCAACAAAAGTCCGATGATGAGTGCCAACTGATCCATGTGCCTGCTTCCCCAGTGGGGCGGCCTGTCCCGCCGCGCGGTGGGAGGCGCCTGCCGCCGGTTTCATTTTATCGGCGCCGGCACTTTATCGGCGGCGGCACCTGCGTCAGACCGGCCGCGCTGGCTCTACTCAGGGCAGCGGTTCCAAAGCCGCTGCAATGGGCAGGCTGCCGTCGCGGAATTCGATGGTCCGCCCCGCAGTCTCGGGCAGGTCCAATACGGCCGCAGCCACGCTGGCCGTGTTGCTTCGGGAGGTTGCTCCGTTGCCGTCCCGGGGCGGGTTGACCTCGATCAGGCCGCTGGCCGGCTGGTCCGTCAGGCTGCCGGGACCCAGAATGGTCCAGGCAAGTTGCGTGCCGCGCAGGTACTCATCCGCCGCCGCCTTGGCATCGGCATAGGCGAAGAAGGGGTTGTCGGCCGGGACGCCGTGGTCCGGCCCGGCGCCCAGGTAGGACACCATGACATAACGCCCGACGCCGGCCTCGGCCGCCGCGTCCATCGACCGGATGGCGGCGTCCCGGTCCACCGCGTAGGTGCGTACCGGGTCGCCGCCGCCGGCGCCGGCTGACCAGACCACGGCGTCGTGGCCGCTGATCGCATCGGCGATGGCCGCCGTCGTCGAATTTTCAACGTCCAGGACCGACGGCGTTGCCCCGGTCGCCTTGATGTCTGCGGCATGGTCCGGGTTCCGGATGATCGAGGTGACGCTGTGGCCCTCTGTGGCGAGGAGCGTGGACAGGCGGAGGGCCACTTTGCCGTGGCCGCCGATGATAGCGATGCGGGTCATGCCCCCATTCTGCCCCCGAACACCGTTCGATGCAGTCAGGCGAGAGTGCGGTAGTGAAGATAGACCACGCCGCTGCCGAATCTTCGTTCGTCGAGGAGTTCAAGCCGCAGGTTCAGGCCGTCCGGCAGGAACCGCAGGCCTCCGCCCACTGCCACCGGGTTGACGAACAACTGGCACTCGTCCACGAGCCCGGCCTGCAGGGCGGCCGCGGCGAGGGTGGGGCCGCCGATGCTGATTTTTCCGTCGGTGCCGTCCTTCAGTTCCCGGATTGCTTCGGCGTCGAATGTCCGCTCGATCCTCGTGCGGGCCGTCTGGACGGTTGCGAGCGACGAGGAGTAGACAACTTTGTCTGCCCCCTGCCAGATCCGGCCGTAGTCCTGAATGTAGTCCGGCGCACCCGGCGTGCTGCCGAAGGTTTCCCAGACCGACATGACCTGGTACATCCGGCGGCCGAAGAGGTAGGTGCCAACGTCGCGTTCGAGGTCATTGACGAAGGTGTGGACTTCCTGGTCCGGTTCGCTCCAGCTGAAGTTGCCGTCCCGGTCCGCCACGTAACCGTCGAGGGAGGCGATGCCTGAATAAATGAGCTGGCCCATCCGCCCATTGTGCCGCCGTCGTGCGGTGTTGGATAGGCCGCACCTGCCGCTTACTTGACGAAGAACTGTTGCGCCAGGGTCCAGAGGTTGGTGATGGTCCAGTAGATCAGGACGCCGATCGGGAAGAGGATGCCGCCAACGCCGAACACGACCGGCAGGATATACAGGAACATCCTCTGCTGTCGCAGCAAGGGATCGTCCGCGGAGTCCTCCGCCATGCTTCTGGCGGAGTCCTCCGGCATGCTTCTGGCCATAGTCCGTCTCTGCGTCATGAACTGCGAGGCCGTCATGGCCAGGATCATGAGGACAGTCAGCACTATGACCGCCGCTTGATCCCCGGCGCCCCCGTGCAGCACGGACGCTGACAGGGGGGCGCCGAGAATGCTCGATTCGTCGAACTGCACCACCTGCTGGTGGCTCATCGCGCCGATGCCCTGGTCCTGCCTGGCTGCAGATGTGATGCCGGAAAGGACCTGGAAGAGGGCGAAGAAGAACGGCACCTGGATCAGCATGGGCAGGCAGGCGGAGAAGGGATTGGTCCCATGTTGCTTGTACAGCGCCATCTGCTCCTGCGCCATGGCCTGCCGGGACAGCTGATCCGTTTTGCCCTTGTACTTGTCCTGCAGCTTTTTCAGGTCCGGCTGCAGGAGCCGCATCCGGCGCTGGGCGTTGACCTGTCTCAGGAACACCGGAATCAAGGCGGCACGGATGACCAGCACCAGCCCGATGATGGAGAAAGTCCATGTCCAGCCGTTGGCAGCAGACATACCGATGCTGCTCAAGGCATCGTGAAACCAGACCATGAGGGCGGAGACAAGCCACTTGAACGGAGCCATGATCGATGCGAAGACGTCCACTTCAACCCCCATCGCCAGATGCAGCCAAGCTACGGCGAAAAGCCAAGCTTGTCACTGCCTCTCGCAGAAGTACCTTGTCGATCTGCGTGAACACAGAAAAGCCCCCGGAATCTCGGGGGATTCCGGGGGCTTAGCCTGTAGCGGTGGGGAGGCTCGATCTCCCGACCTCACGATTATGAGTCGTGCGCTCTAACCAACTGAGCTACACCGCCATAAATGAGGAAAACCTGCGCTAAGCCGGTCAAAAACCGCCTTGACACAGGCCCTCATTCAGAGCCCCCCACCGGAATCGATCCGGTGACCTCGTTCTTACCAAGAACGCGCTCTACCACTGAGCTAGGGGGGCAACGAGTAAATACTCTACCGGAAGATTTGGCCACCAACAAATCGGCGGTCAGACGCGGCCCAGGGCACCAAAAAGTGCCTATTTCCGGGTAAAACATGACTGCTGGGGCCTATCCCGGGGGGCATTAAAGCCCGCCCGGGAAAGCGGTGTGACCAAGCGAACAACGAGCCGTCGCCGACGGGCCTTAAACACCGAAGGGGCCAGCTCGAAAAGCCGGCCCCTTCGGGGAGAAACTTGTCAGACTAGCTGACGGTTACCACTTGCCCTTGCGGTTGAAACCGCCCTGTCCGCCTTCGGTGCGGGGCTTGCGTGAGCCGTCGCCGTGGCCGCCAAAGCGGGAATCGCTGGCCTGGCCGCGGCTGGAGCCGCTGTCCGCACCAACGCTGCGCTCAGAACGGTCGCTGTACGAACGGCCACCGCGGTCAGCGGAGGAACGCTCGCCGTCGTTCTTGCGGAAGTCCTTCTTGAAACCGCCGTTGCCTTTGAAGTTGCCGCCGCCGCCACCGGAGTAACCGCCGCGGTCGCCGCCACGGTTGCCCTGGTAACCGCCACGCTCGCCGCCGCCGGAAGGCTTGCGGCCGTTGTCCAGCTCGAGGTGGATCAGCTCGCCGCCGATCCGGGTGCGGGACAGGGCGCGCAGCTGCTCGGGGCTCAGGTCCGCCGGGAGCTCCACGAGGGAGTGGTCCGAGCGGATGTCGATGCCGCCGATCTGGGCCGAGGAGATGCCGCCTTCGTTGGCAATGGCGCCCACGATGGAGCCCGGCATCACGCGCTGGCGGCGTCCGACGGCGATCCGGTAGGTGGCGTTGCCCTCGGTGAGCGTGCGGGTCGGGCCGCGTGAGCCGAAGCCGTCCTTGGCGCGTTCGCGCTTCTGGAACTCGGGAGCTGCCGGCAGTTCCTTGACCAGCAGCGGCTGTCCACCCTGGGCCATGACGGCCAGTGCAGCGGCGATCTCTGCCGCGGGAACGTTGTGCTCTTCCTCGTAGGAGGCAATGAGGTCACGGAATGCCGAAACGTCCTCGGACTCGAGTGTCTCGGTGATCTTCTCGGCGAATTTGCCCAGACGCAGCGTGTTCACGGTCTCGGCTGTGGGCAGGTGCATCTGCTCCACCGGCTGGCGCGTGGCCTTTTCGATGGAACGCAGCAGGTACTTCTCCCGCGGCGTCATGAACAGGATGGCGTCGCCGGAGCGGCCTGCACGGCCGGTGCGGCCGATGCGGTGCACGTAGGACTCAGTGTCATGCGGGATGTCGTAGTTGACCACGTGGCTGATGCGCTCAACGTCAAGGCCACGGGCCGCGACGTCGGTGGCCACCAGGATGTCGATGCGGCCTTCCTTCAGCGCGTCAACGGTGCGTTCACGCTGCTGCTGCGGGATGTCGCCGTTAATGGCGGCAGCCTGGAAACCCCGCGCCTTCAGCTTGTCAGCCAGGTCCTCGGTAGCCATCTTGGTGCGCACAAAGGCGATAACGCCGTCGAACTCTTCAACCTCGAGGATGCGGGTCAGGGCGTCCAGCTTGTGCGGGCCCATGACCTGCAGGTACCGCTGGCGGGTGTTGGCGCCGGTGGTGGTCTTGGACTTGACGGAGATCTCGGCCGGGTTGTTCAGGTACTGCTTGGACATGCGGCGGATCTGGCTCGGCATGGTGGCGGAGAACAGTGCCACCTGGCGGTCCGACGGGGTCTGCTGGAAGATCTGCTCCACGTCTTCGGCGAAGCCCATGCGCAGCATTTCGTCGGCTTCATCGAGAACCAGGTACTGGAGCTCGGACAGGTCCAGGGAACCCTTGGAGATGTGGTCGATCACACGGCCGGGGGTACCGACGACAACCTGGGCGCCGCGGCGCAGGCCGGCGAGCTGGGGGCCGTAGGCGGAGCCGCCGTAGACGGGGAGGACCGTGAAGTCATCGATGTGCTTGGCGTACGAGGTGAAGGCCTCGGCAACCTGGAGCGCCAGCTCGCGGGTGGGTGCCAGGACCAGGGCCTGGGTCTTGCGGGACGGGCCGTTGAGGTCGTGGAGCTCGGCCAGGCGGGACAGTGCCGGTACTGCGAATGCTGCAGTCTTACCGGTGCCGGTCTGGGCGAGGCCCACGACGTCGCGGCCTTCAAGCAGCAGCGGGATGGTTGCTGCCTGGATGGGGGAAGGCTTTTCGTAGCCGACGTCCCGCAGGGCGGCGAGGACGCGGCCGTCGATGCCGAGATCGGCGAACTTGACGCCTTCGTCTTCGGCTTCTTCGGCCTTGGCGGGGGCGGCGGGAGCTTCTTCGACCTTGGCGGCGGGAGCTTCTTCGACCTTGGCGGCGGGAGCGTCTTCGACCTTGGCGGCGGGAGCTTCCTCAGCCTTGGCGGCTGGAGCCGTGGCGGCTGGCGCTTCGGCGGCCGGAGCTTCGGCAGGGGTTTCGACGGCGGGCGTTTCGGTCTCAGC
>JBDTQQ010000044.1:0-10469 GCA_039932075.1 Pseudarthrobacter sp.
GCATGGGGCAGCAGCCCGGAGTGGAACTTCTCGGCGCCGGCGCGCGAGGCGCGCCACTGAAAGAACAGTGCCCCGTCCGCCCCGCGGGCCACGTGCTGCAGCGAATTGCGCAGCATCTCGCCGGGAGCTTTGGCGATGTTGCGGGGCTGCCAGTTCACGGCCGACGTCGAATGCTCCATGAGCAGCCACGGCTTGCCCTTGGCCCAGCCGCGGGTGAGGTCCGCGGTGGCCGCCAGCTCCTGGAAGTTCCGCAAGTCCTCGGCAATGAGGTAGTGGTCGTTGGAGACAATATCCACCTCCTCGGACCAGCGCCAGTAGTCCACCGGCTGGTGCAGGCCCATGTTGAAGCCCATGAAGTTGGTGGTGACCGGGTGCCCGGAGTGCGAGCGGATGATGGCCGCTTCGGCCTTGTAGCATTCGAGCAACTCGTCAGAGGAGTAGCGGGCGAAGTCCAGCTGCTGGGTCGGGTTGACCCATGTCCCGGACGTGCGCGGGGGAAGAATTTCCTCCCAGTCCGAGTAACGCTGGGACCAGAACGCGGTGCCCCAGGCAGCGTTGAGGGCCTCGAGGCTCCCGTAGCGGCGTTCGAGCCAGCGCCGGAAGCCGGCGGCGGCGCCGTCGGAGAAGTCCGGCTGGTTGTGGCAGCCATACTCGTTGTGGACGTGCCACATGACGACGGCGGGATGGTCCTTGTAGCGCGCGGCGATCTGCTCGGTGAGCGCCGCCGCTGCCCGGCGGTAGTCGGCGCTTGAGGCAGCGAAGGCCTGCCGGGAACCGTAACTGTGCCTCACGCCGTCGGCCGTTACCGGCAGCGACTCAGGGTACTTGTGGCTGAACCACGGCGGCGGCGAGGCGGTAGCGTTCGCCAGGTCAACCCGCACACCGTTGGCATGGAGCAGGTCAAGGATCCGGTCCAGCCAGCCGAACTCGTAGACGCCCTCGGATGGTTCCAGGAGCGACCAGCTGAAGATGCCCACGCTGACCAGGTTGACGCCGGCCTCGCGCATCAGCCTGACGTCTTCTTCCCACGTCTCCTCGGGCCACTGCTCGGGGTTGTAGTCGCCGCCGAAGGCGAGCATCGGGGACCCTTCGGCGCCGAGGCGGGCGGTGATGTAGTCCATGGAAGCGTTGTTGCTGTTGTCCACGTTTATCCTTTGCTGGAGCCGAGCGTCAAACCGGCTACGAAGTGTCGCTGGAGCAGGAGGTAGATCACCAGGGCCGGGATCGCTGTGATCATGGCGCCGGCGGCGATGAGGTTGTAATTGGAAAGGAACTGGCCCTGGAGGTTGTTGACGGCCGTGGTCAGCGGGAGGCGGTCGCCGCTTTGCAGGAAGAGCAGCGGCCAGAAGAAGTCGTTGTAGATGAAGATGACCTCGAGGGTGCCCATGGCGGCCAGGGCCGGCCGGCACAGCGGCAGAATAATGCTCCAGTACTGGCGCCAGATCCCGGCCCCGTCCACCAGTGCGGCCTCGGTGAGCTCAGGGGAAAGCGCCTTCATGTAGTTGGAGAGGACGAAGGTCACGAAGCCGATCTGGAAGGCCGTGTCCACGGCGATCACACTGATGTACGTGTTGAGCAGGCTCCCGGAATCGCTGACGCTGTACGGCAGCTGCAGCAGCTTGAACATTTCGAACAGGGGTGCGGCGAGGACCTGGGGCGGCAGGAGGTTGCCGGCGGTGAACATGATCAGGAGCGTGACGTTGAACTTCCAGTTCACCCGGCTCACTGCGAACGCCATCATCGACGCAAAGAACAACACCAGGATGACGGACGGGACGGTGATCAGGGCGGAGTTCCAGGCGTATTGGGCGAAACCGCCCTGGGTCCACGCCTGGCTGAAATTGTCGAAGTTGAAAGACCCTCCGAAGCTGAAATAGCCGAACTTGTCCGTATCTGCCTTGGGCCGCAGCGCGGTGAAGATGGTCCAGACCAGGGGGATGAGCCACATAACGGCGAGCACTATGAGGAATACGTGGATGCCGTAATGGGGCTTGCCGCGCTTGGTGTTGGCCGGCTGGCCGGACCTGATGCCGGCGCTCCGGCCGGTGGGCGAACTGCCCGCAGCGGGGGCATCCGTGGGCTGTGCGATGCTCATGCCTCTTTGTCCTTTCCGAAGGCCCGGGAGAGGTAAAACGTGATGGGTACCAGCGAAATGACAAGGAGGATGACAGCCAAGGCGGACCCGACGCCGATCACCTGACCCTCGCCGACCAGGTTTTGGATGACCAGGGCGCTGATGAGTTCCAGGCCGTTGGTGCCGCGGTTGATCACGTAGACGATGTCGAAGGCCCGGAGGGACTCGATCACGGTGATCACAATGATGATGACGTTGACCGGGCGCATGGCCGGAAAGATCACCCGGAAGAAGGTCTGCACCGCGTTGGCGCCGTCGATCTGCGCGGCCTCGCGAAGCGTGGGGTCCACGCCCTTGAGCCCGGCCAGGTAAAGGATCATGACGTAGCCTGCGTGCCGCCATGTCGCGGCGATGAGCGCGGCCCAGATGTTGACGCCGGAATCGCCGAACCAGTCCACCGCCTGCGGCGTTCCCGCCGTGCCCAGCAGGAAGTTCAGGAGCCCGCTGTCGCGGTTGTAGAAGAGCTGCCAGATGACGCCGATCAGTGCCAGGGAAAGCATCACGGGAGTGAAGAAAATGCTCTGATAGATCTTGGTGCCCCGGATGTTCTGGTCCAACAAGATGGCGAGCAGGAGCCCCAGGGGTGTCGCGATAACGGCGAGGAAAACCAGCCAGAGCACGTTGTGTTGCACGGCCGGCCAGAACGGAGGGTAGTTCTGGGCGATGAACTCGTAGTTGCTGAGCCCTGCAGGCTTGATGTCGTCCAGACTCAGGCCATTCCACCGGGTAAAGGACAGCGCCGCCGAGAGCAGCGTCGGGATCCAGACCAGGACCAGTTGGATCAGGGTGGGCAGGCCCACCATGAAACTCAGGACCCACTTATCGCGGCGGGAGAGCCGCCGGACCCGCCCCGTGCGGGGGGCGGCTGTGCTCCGCGCCCCGCCGGGGCTCGTTTTGGAAAGTGTACTCACGGGAAGATATTCCTTAGTGCCGGATCGTGGTGGCCTGAGTGTCCGCTATTGGGCGGCGTACAGCGACTTGGCCTGGGCTTCCAGGTTCTTGACATCAACGTTGCCGTCCTTGATGAACGACTGCAGCGCCGGGATCATGACGTTGTTCGCCATGGCTGGCAGGGCGTCCCGGTCGAAGAACTGGCTGATGCTCTTGGCGTTGGCGATGACGTCCGCCATCTTCTTGCTCAGGGGCGAGAACTTGGACGTATCTGCCCCCTTGGCGGCGGCAATGTTTGAGCTGTCCACGGAGGCATACACGTCCTGGCCTTCGGGGGTGCCGAGGTACGCCAAGAAGTCCCTTGCGGACTGGTTCTCGCCGCCCTTCTTTGACAGCAGCAGACCGTCGATAGGCGCCTCGACGGCGTCCCGGCCTTCCATTGCGAGTTCCGGGAACGGGAAGAAATCGATGTCGTCGGCGACAGCCTTGTCCGTGTACTGCTGGGTGAGGAAGGACCCGAGCAGGTACATCCCGGACTTCTTGTCGCCGAGGTTCTTCGCAGAGTCTTGCCAGGTCATGCCAAGGGCATTCGGGTTCTGGAATGGCAGGAGCGCCTTCCAGGTGTCGAAGACATCGCTGACCTTCTTTTGGTCCCAGGATTCCTTGTGCGCCGTGAGGTCCATGTGGAACTGGTAGCCGTTCAGGCGCATGTTCAGGTAGTCGAACGTGCCCATCGCGGGCCAGCCGTCCTTGTCCGCGAATTCGATCGGGATCAGGCCGTCGCCCTGCATCCTCTTGGCCAGCGCCGTCAGCTCGTCGAAAGTCTTGGGCACGGCGTAGCCCTTCTCGGCCCACAGGCTCTTCCGGTAGAAGAAACCCCACGGATAATTGTAGTTCGGGACGAAGTACTTTTTGCCGTCGGCCCCGGTCGAGGCCTTCTTCATGGCGTCCGAGTAGTTGGCCCCGACCTTCTCCCACACATCGTCGACCGGTGCCAGCAGGCCCTTGCCCGCGAAGTACTGCATCCGGTACCCGGCGAACCAGGTGAACGTGTCGTCCGGGCTGCCCTGCAGATAGTTGTTGATCTGGTTCTGGAAGTCATTGTGCGGAACGACGTTCGTGGTGACGGTGACGCCGGACTTCTTCGTGAACGCATCCGCCACGGCCTGATAGGCGGCCTTGGGCACCGCGTCCGAAGCATTGGAACCGAAGCTCAGGCTCTTGGCACCGCCCCCGCCGGAAGGGCCGCTGCCGCCGGTGCAGGCCGCCAGCGCGGGAACGCCTGCCATGGCGACAGCACCCACTCCCAGCGTCTTCAGCAGGGTGCGGCGGTCCCATCCGCCCTGGCTGGAAGCCCTGCGCAGGGCGTCTTCATGCATGGTCATGATTTCTCCTTTGAAAAACACGGCGGTGTGAAGCAACTCATATAATTATCTATCATAAACGCACAATAAGGAACGTCAAGAGGCAAAAAGGAACATTTTGGTAATCCGGCTCGACGCCGGTCGGGTGCTGGGTGGCGTACTGGGCCGATGTCAGGATCGTTGACTAAGCCGCCCCGCACCCCTACCGTTGGTTCTCAGGGTGCCGGGACTGCTCCGCTGGTCGGTGGTAGCACCCACTGTTCCGGATACACGTTCAAATCCAGGTGTAGCGATGAAGATCAAGTCCACAATTGTCGTGGTACTGGCGGCCTTGTTGCTGCTCGGCGGATTCCTCGTGAACGCCTGGGCGCCGGTATCGGCTGCCGGAACGACATACTTCGTCAGCGATGCCGGCGATGACAACAATGACGGGAAATCTGTCGAATCCCCGTGGAAGTCGCTTTCGAAGGTCAATGAGACCTTGCTCCAACCCGGCGATTCCGTCAGATTCCGACGGGGCGACGTGTGGACCGGACTCCTGGTGGCCGGCCACAGCGGGACAGCCCAGTCCGGAATCACCCTGGGCAGTTACGGAAGCGGAAACCTGCCGACCATCGTCGCGGGGCAGGACGGGACCTGCGTCAAGATAGACGGTGACTACATCACGGTGGACGGTTTGCGGGCTGAGGCCTGCGGATACGCGGGAATCAGTGTCTCCGGCGACCACAACGTGATCAGGAATTCCGCCGCCGCACAAAATGCCGCCGGCATCAAGGTCGGTGAAGGTTCGGATTTCGGCCTTTACGCCAACAACACCCTGACCGACAACAACGTCATGAATGTCAATACCCCGGGGACGGCCTGCGGCACCCCCGCAGCAGTTCAATGCAACGACGATTCGGGGGCTTTCGGCATCCTCATCAACGGCAGCGACAACGAATTCTCGGGAAACACCGTCACCGGCTCCACGGCCGAGTCCTACGATTTCATCCGTGACGGCAGCGCCTTTGAGATCTTCAACGGCAGCCGCAACAACATCCACCACAACACGGCCGTGGACAACAACGTTTTCTCCGAGATAGGACGATCCAAGGGATCCGCCGCGGACGGAAACACCTACCGGTACAACCTCATCCGCTCCACCTGCGGCGACAACTGCTCCAAGGCCGTAGGCCTGATCGCACGCGGCCCCACGTCTTCCTTCGGCCCGACCAACAACACCACTTTTGAACACAACACTGTCTGGCTGGACGGGCCGGATTCCCAAGCAGTTGTCTGCCACGCATCATGCCCCGCGTCGACAAAAATCCGGGGCAATATCCTGGTCGCCGTACGCAACGCATTGTGGATCGACGGTTCGGGCTGGACCGAACAGCAGAACGTCCTCAACGGGCCCACCAACGTGACGCCGGACAGCAGCTCCAGCACCGCGCCGGCAGGCTTCGTGAACGCCCCGGCTGATCTGCACCTGACCGGCTCGAGCCCCGCGATCGACCGTGCGGGCACCGGCGCCTCGATGATGGATCTCGACGGGCAAGCAGCGGCCCGGAACGGGGAGTGCACCGGCGATGGCCCGGCTGATTCGGGCGCCTACGAGTACCACCCGGGCAACTGCTAGCCGAAGACCTGCGGATGTTACACGGATGCAACCGACGGGACACCCGGGCGAAATAGGCTGCGGCGGATAATTGGGTCATGTCCTCTGACGGACGATTCTCATGCAGGCATTGGGGACTATTCGAAGGACACCGCGTATGCCCACTCCGCTCAACCAGTCCCTGGCGGACTCTGCCCTCCTGACGAAATCCCTGCCGCTGGGCCTGCTCCGCGCCTTCGTGCAGACGAATGCCGCCGACGACGGCCTGACACCGCAACTGCTGGCTGACCTCAAGATGCTGGCCCGGACTCCGGGGCTGCTGGTCGTCTGTAACTACGGCGGGACGCTCTGCGCAGCCGAAGGCATTTCGACCGAGACGCTGCCGCTGGCCAGCGCCGCGATCGCCCTCCGGGCGCTGGCGGCCCTCCCCAACACCCATGCGGCCGTCATCTCGGGCCGGTCCCTGCGCGATCTGGCGGCCGTCTCGCGCCTGCCTGCGGAGGTGCACCTTGTCGGCTCGCACGGCGCCGAGTTCGACATGGGCTATGCGTACGGGCTGTCCCTGGCCACCGAATCCGTGCTCCAGCAGGCCAGCCAGGCGCTCGCCGAAACCGTGGGCGCCTACCGGGGCATCAGCATCGAGCGCAAACCCGCGGCGGTGGCAGTCCACACGCATCAAGCGTCGGCGGAGATCGTGGGGAAGGCGACGCAACAGTCGGAGGAGATCGCCCGGGCCCACGGCCTGTATTTCATCGTGGACGGCTCGGTCCTGGACCTGTCCGTGGTGGAGCCGTCCAAGGCCGCAGCGCTCGAGCACCTGCGTTCCATGCTCGGCGTGAGCGCAGCCCTTTATGCCGGAGACGCCTTCAGTGATGAGCTCGCCATGGCCACCCTGCGCGGACCGGACATGGGGCTGCGGGTCGGGGAGGGCCCCACAGCGGCCGGCCACCGGCTCCGGGACCCGGAGTCCTTCGCCCGGGTCCTGGCCATCCTCTTTGAACTGCGGCGGGCCTGGCTCTTCGGCGAGGATGCCGTGGGCCTGGAACGCCACTCCATGATCGGCAACGGTTCCTCCACGGCACTCATCACTCCGGACGCCAAGGTCTGTTGGATGAGCCACCCGCTGCCGGACTCCGGCTCACTCTTCGCCCATCTCCTCGGCGGCGACGCGGCCGGGCACTTTTCGGTGGAGCCGGTGAAGTCCTCGCAGGTCCTGGGGCAGCGCTATGTGGACAGCACCATGATCGTGGAAACCCGCTGGGCGGACGTGACGGTGACCGATTACCTGGAGCCGGCGCCGGCAGGCGTCACGAGCCTGGTCCGGGTGCTCTCAGGCATGGGCGAGGCCAGGATCGTGTTTGCGCCGCGGCCGGACTACGCCAATGCCCCCTTCAGCATGGAGGCCCGCGGGGCGGAGCTGCATATCGTGGGGACGGCGGATCCCATCATCCTGCGGGCGCCCGGCGTCAGCTTCACCATCACCTCCGACGGCCGCCACGCCACTGCCACGGCGGACGTCGACCTCCGGCAGGGCGCCGTCGTGCTCAACCTGCGCTGCGGGGACACCGGACCCCAGCCCGCTTCAACCGACGACGAAACGGGGCGGCGCTCCGCCGTCGCGGATCATTCCCGGCGCTGGGTCCAGGACCTGCAACTGCCCGGCGTGAAGCCGTCCCTGGTCCGGCGCTCGGCGCTGGTGCTGCGTGCCTTGGTCCACGAACCCACTGGTGCGGTGCTGGCCGCGCCCACCACCTCGCTGCCCGAAGGGATCGGCGGCACGCGGAACTGGGATTACCGGTACTGCTGGCTGCGGGACGGGTCGATGACCGTCAACGCGCTCGTGGACCTCGGCTCCACCGTGGAGGCCGAAGGCTTCCTGGCCTGGCTGGGCCGCATCCTGGCCCATGCGCCCGGCCCGGAGTGGCTCCATCCGCTGTACTCGGTGACCGGGGCGCCGCTGTCCACCGAAGCCATCATCGAAAGCCTGCCCGGCTATGCCGGATCCCGCCCGGTCCGGATCGGCAACGCGGCCGACCACCAGGTCCAGCTGGACGTGTTCGGGCCGATCGCCGAGCTGATCGATGCCCTCAGTGCGCGCAAGGGTGTCCTGTCGGATCCCCATTGGGAGCTGATGGTCCAGATGGCCTCGGCCGTCCTGACCCGCTGGCGTGAACCGGACCACGGAATCTGGGAGGCCCGGCGGGCACCCCGGCACCATATCTACACGAAGGTGATGTGCTGGGTGGCGCTGGACCGGGCCCTGCGCACGGCGGCACGCCACGGCCGGACGCCGCTGCCGGACTGGGAACCCGCCGCCGCCGCCATCCGGGAGGAAGTCCTGTGCGAGGGCTGGGACGGCACCGCCAACTCCTACACCGTGGCCTACGACAGCCCGGACCTGGACGCGGCGGTGCTGCACATCGGCCTCTCCGGCCTCCTGGACGTCAACGACCAGCGCTTCCGGGACACCGTCACGGCTGTGGAGCGTGAACTGCGGGTGGGACCCACCGTCTTCCGGTACCGGTACGACGACGGACTGCCGGGCCTCGAGGGCGGGTTCCACATCTGCACCACCTGGCTGATCGAGGCCTATGTAGCGGTGGGCCGGATCGAGGAGGCCTGGGACCTGTTCGACCAGCTGGTGAACCTCTTCGGCCCCACCGGCCTGCTGCCCGAGGAATACGATCCCAGCACGGAGACGCACCTGGGGAACCACCCGCAGGCCTACTCACACCTGGGGTTCATCCGCTGCGCGCGTCTGCTGGACTGGCACCAGAAGAGCTAGCCACGGGCGCAGCGGACAGCAGCAGCGTGTTACTCGCAGGCGACGCCGTCGCCGTCGCGGTCCAGCTTGCTGCTGTAGCCCGGCTGGCCCGCGCGGATGGGCGCCGCGCCTGCGGCGCGGACCGCGGCGCAGTTCGCGTAGTAGGCAGCGGCGGGTACCGGGGCCACGGGGACGGGTGCGACGGGCGCCTGCGCCGGGACGAGCCCGGGTTCCGGGGTGGCCTGCTGGACGGGTGCCGGTGCCGTCTGCGCCGGGGGTGCTTCGAGGGTCGTGGGCGCCAGGGCATCCGGGCAGTCACCCAGGACCCGCGCCATGGCATCGTGTTCGGCCTGCGTGACCCAGAGCCCGTAGCTGGACTTCACCGAGATCTGCCGCGCGACGTAGGCGCAGCGGTAGGACTTGTTCGGCGGCAGCCAGGTGGCGGCGTCGCCGTCGCTCTTCTTGAGGTTGCTCGGGCCGTCCACGGCGAGCAGGTTCAGCGGATCGTTGGCGAAGGAGAGCCGCTGCGCCGCACTGAGCTGCTGCGCGCCCTTCTGCCAGGCGTCGCTGAGGGCGACAACGTGGTCGATCTGCACAGCGGTGCTGGTGGTGTTGCCCCGGAGGAAGTTGATCAGGGTCGCCGTGTAGGGGTCGTTGAGCACGCCGGATAGCACCACGCAGTCGTGGGTTCCGGGCCGGAGGGCAATGGCGGTGAGGTCCCGGCGGAGCGTGTCATTGCGGGTGTCGCAGCCGTTGCGGTCGACGTCGGACCAGGCCGGACCGAATTGCTCGCGGGAGTATCCGGTCTTAGGGGCCCGGCCCTTGACCGTGAGGGCGGCCAGCACGTCCAGTGCCTTGCTGGCGTAGGCTGGCTGCTGGTGCGGGGCGCTGGCGCCGGACAGGACGGCGGCGGGCGTCGTCTCGGGATCGAGCGGGGCGGCGTCGGTTTCCGGCGTTGCGCTCGCTGCCGGGGCGGCCGGAGCACCGGCCGCCGCGCTTTCGACGGAGGCCGCGGGAGCAGGCGGCAAACTGCCGGCTGCCGGGGCGCAGGCCGTCGCAGCAATGAGCAGCAGCCCGGCCAGGCTGCCCGCGATCCAGTCCACCGCCCCGATTCCGTGCCCCCTTCTGGGCCCGTCGCGGCGTGCTGTCTGTTCTCGGAGGCTGTGCAATTGTTCCCCAATACGTGCGTGAGTGCAGATCGCGCTTCGCACGACCAGTTCCAGCCTAGCGGCGGCAGCTGGGCCGGGGCGAAGTGCCGCGCCGATCAGCTGTGCCCGACGCTCCCGCGGCTCTTGCAGATGCGGATATCAGGCGAGCAGCAGGGCAACGCCGATCAGGGCCGGCACCGCAACCACAGTCGTGATCAGCACGGTGTCCTTGGCCACGGCGAGGCCGATCCGGTAGCGGCTGGCGATCACAAACACATTCTGGGCGGTGGGCAGGGCGGAGGTTACGACGACGGCGAAGAGCCCCTGCCCGTCCATTCCCAGCGCAAAGCGGGCGAACAGGAATGCCAGCAGCGGGTGGACGATGAGCTTGAAGCCGCTGGCCAGCAGGATGTCGGGCCGGCGTCCCTCAACGGACTGCAGGGGCTTGGAACCGTTGAGGCTCATGCCGAAAGCGATCAGCATCGCCGGAATTGCGGCGCCCCCGATCAGGTGGATCGGCTGCATCACGAGCTCCGGGACCTGCCAGCCGGTCCCGGCCGCCATGAGGCCC
>JBDTQQ010000045.1:0-10405 GCA_039932075.1 Pseudarthrobacter sp.
CTTCTGCGATGGGGCGTGCGTTCTGATCCGCCGGATCGGGCATGTCTGTCCCCCAGGACTTCGACTCAATGTTCTGCGGCACTATACGGACTGTTTCAGTCAACCAGTCTAGGCGCTGCGGCAGAACACAAGCTCAGTGGCGGGTCAGGGCGGCCACCACAACACAGGCGGTGAGCACCAAGAGGACGGTCAGGACGGCGTAGGCCTGCCACTTCGGGCGGCCCTTATGCGGGTTGATATCGACATAGGGCATGGCTAGCTGCGGTCACTCCTCGTGGCGGTCACCCGTATTGCGCGCCGCTTGAGGCGGAGCACCTGGTACATCGCACAGAAAGGAATCAGCAGAGTTCCCAAAAGCGCGCAGAGCGCCAAGGCATAGTCAATGAGAGCCAATGCGGCCTCCGTCGGTTAGCAGTGATCCCCCATGCGATCACCGGTCACGTTAGCCGTAAGTCACAGCCGTTGACAAATCATGCAAAGGTTACTTAGCTTCGGAGGCCGCTTCGACTCACAATCTCGTTTTCTGAATCGAAACCTCGCGGGTTCCTAGTTTCCGGCCGCCTGCGCTGCAATTTCGGCGGCGCCTTGGGAGACGGTGACAATGCCCAGGCCACTGTTCTTAACGGCCTGCATCTCGGCATCAAGGACTGCCGGGTCTGTGGTGTAAGTGTCGCCGCCGATGTTCTCACCGATCTCGTGGTAGGCGAGGATCAACCAGGCGTTGTCTGCCTTGGCGGTATTGATCCAGCCCTGCACGGTGGCCGTGCTGGTAGTGGATTCCACGAACTTAACCCTCAGGTTGCAGGGGTTGTAGTTCGCGCGTGTGTTGAAGCCGGAATTGTCGGTGCCGTCGTCGTCGTAGGCCCGGTGAGTTTTGTAGACCTATTTGATCGCAGCCACCACAGCGTCGTTGTATTCGGCGTAGGGCGAGGCGAAATCAGTGGCAGCGTTTGGACCGAACAGCTGCCGCAGCGTGGCCTGGCTTTGAGTCAGCTCGGCGTTGAGCTGAGCAGGCGAAAGGTCCCGGAGGTGCGGATGCGTCACCGAGTGGGATTCGATGTCATGGCCCCGGTTGGCAAAGTCCTGAAGGCGGCGCTCCCGACGGCGACTGTTACCTTGGGTGCCCCGCTTGCGTGCGGCTGTAAATAGAATCGGCAGGCAGACCGCGCCGAATAGCAAGCCACCACCCCGCCGAAGGATTTCCATGGACTCCCTCCTCCACAACGACAACTTCCGGTCCCGGTTGAACCTCTCCGGCAGCAAAGACCGGATGGTGCTCGTAGTGGCGCTGGCCATCCTCAGCGCTGTCAGCCCCATGGCCACGGACATGTTTCTGGCGTCGATGCCGCGAATGGGCGAGTTCTTCGCTACCCCCGCGTCCGTCATCCAGCTCACGCTGACCAGCTACATGGTGGGCATGGCCGTGGGCCAGTTCCTGCTGGGGCCCATCTCGGACGTCCTGGGCCGGCACCGGCTGATGGTGGCCGGCAACGTGGTGTTCCTCCTGACCGCCGTGGCGATTGCCCTGGCCACCAGCATCGAGATGGTGCTGGCGCTGCGTGTGCTTCAGGGCGTGTCCGGGGCGGCCGGTGTGGTGATCGCCAGGGCTGCCGTTTCGGACATGGCGTCCGGGCGGCAGGCTGCCAAGCTGTTCTCGCTGCTGGCAACCATCTCGGCCCTCGCCCCGGTGGTGGCTCCCCTGCTCGGCGGCGTGATCGCCACCGTGGCCCCGTGGCAGGCAGCGTTCTGGGCGCTGGCCGGCTTCGGGGCGCTGATGCTGGCGTGCTCCGTGCTGGTGGTCCCGGAAACGCTCCCCCGTCACCTGCGGCACCGGGGCGGCCTGAAGGCGGTGGCCGCCGGCTCCTGGGCCGTGCTCTGCACTCCGTCCTTCATGGCTTACGCACTGACGTTCGGGTTCACCTTCGGCGCGCTGTTCTCCTACATTTCTGCCTCGTCCTTTGTGGTGCAGAACGTGCTGGGCTACTCCGCGCTGGGCTATTCGGTGATCTTCGCCGTCAACGCGGGCGGCATGATCGTGGGGGCGCTGGTAAACACAAGGCTCGTGGACCGAGTGGATCCGGCGGTAATCCTGCGCGCCGCCGTGGTGGCGATGTGTGCCATCAACGTGGCCGGCATGGGGATGGTCCTGGGCGGGATCACCGGCTGGAGCACGCTGGTGCAGCTGTTCCTCACCCAGGCCTGCGTCGGCTTCATCATGGGCAACGCCACCGCCCTGGCCCAGGGGCAGGTTCCGGGCCGGGCAGGCGCCGGATCAGCAGTGCTGGGCCTGATCCAGTTCCTCATTGCCGGCGTGGTGTCGCCGCTGACAGGCATCGCCGGGGAGCACAGCGCCGTCCCCATGGCCGTGTCCATGGGGGTGTGTTCCGCCATCGCGGTGGCAGCGGTGATGGCCAGCGGGAGGCTGGCACGGGGCTAGGATCCCGTCCGAACACTAAACTTCCCGCAATTGCAACCTGCTCCATGCCCCGGAGCCAGGCCGGCGCCCTTACTATCAGGGAAAGCGCTTTGTGCGATCCGAGGAGGCCCCGTGAACAGGCACCATCCTGCGCGTTTGATGCTCCTCCCCGCTGCGCTGTCCGTGGTCGTCGCCCTCACCTCGTGCGGCGGGCTTCCCGGTCCGGCACCCACGGCCGGGACATTGGACACCAGCCCGGCTTCCGCGCCGCCCACCTCAGCGCCGGCGAACCCTTCCGGCTCCACCCCGTCCCCGGCAGGCCCCACGTCCCCGCCGGATTCGGCGCCCGCTCCAACCGACGCCCCGACCTCCCTGCCCGGCCCAACATCCGGTTCAACGCCGGGCCCAACGCCCGGCTCAACGCCCGGTTCAACGCCCGACGGCGGCAGCACCGCCGTCGCGCTTTCCAGCTTTTCGGGGACTTCGGAGGACGCGAAGTACACCTTTGACCACCCGGCCGACTGGACCGTGCAGGACGCCGCGACGGGAGGGCCGCCCGGTCCGGGTGCTGTGTCGGTGCTGGACCCCGACGGAACTGTTCTGGCTTCCCTGACCATCCTGGTGGCGTGGGGTGCGGAGTGCCCGTGCGTGGAGCGTCCCGCCGTTCACCTCGGTGATGTGGCCGGGGTGGTGCCGCTGTCGAAGTCCGGCGCGTTCGTGGTGCGTTCCATGGCGGTGGACCTGACGGAGTTCCCGGAGGACCGGGTGGAGAACCAATGGCCGGACAACGTCCAGGTGGTCACCTCCCTCAGCATGGACTCGGTGCCGCCGCCTGCCGCCCTGGTGCCGCGGCTCATGTACGGGCTGGGCCTGGTGGAAACTGGGGTGGTGGCCACCAACGGCGTCACTTACCGCACCGTTCTCTTCGTCGCCAACCGCGACTTCAACACGCTCGCCGACGCGCAGGCCTACGCGGCGTCCGATGAGCACAAGAAGATCCAGGCGATGCTCGCTTCCTTCCGGGAGGGCACCGTCTAACCAGCCGGCGGCCTCCCGCAGTCACCCAACATGAGCAAGCTCACCCGAAATACTCAAGTAACTTGATCAACCTGCTTGTACAATTAGTGAATGACCGACGACGTATCGATGGACCAAGCGCTCACGCACTACCTTTTCAAAGCCCTGCACCCGCTTCTGCGGCAGCTCAACGCCGAGCGCACCATCTCACCGGGCAAAATCGGCGTGCTTCGCCATCTTGCGGAGCATGGGAGGTCGACGACGACGGAACTCGCCGTCGTGGTCCAGGTCAGCCCCCAGGCCATTTCGCTCGCCGTGCGTGAGCTGGAAAGGCTGGGATTTGTGGGGCGCGCCCCCGATGCCGATGACAGGCGCCGGGCCTGGATTGAAGTCACCCCGGCGGGCAGGCAAAAGCTGGCCGGGGAATCCTCCGCCGGCCAAGCCTGGCTTGGCCGGGCCGTTACGGAGCGGCTGAGTCCTGACGAACGGAAAGCCCTGGCGGCGGCCGTTCCCGCCATCCGAAAGCTCGGAGCGGAGCCGTCCAATGACTGAGGCACGTTCGCCCCTGGTCCCCGCGCTTGTTTACGCCGCGCTGTCCACCGCCATTGTGAGCTCGCTGGGCATGCTGCTGGTGCCTACCATCTCCCGCGAGATGGACGTGTCCGTCGGGACCGCGCAGTGGATGCTCACCGTCAACCTGCTGGTGGGCGCGGTGGCCACTCCCGTGATGGGCCGGCTCAGTGACGGGCCGCACAAGAAGCGGCTGCTCCTGTGGGCGCTGGTGATCATCCTCCTCGGGTCAGTCATCGCCGCGCTGGCGCCTAACTTCACGGTGTTCCTCGTGGGCCGCGCACTTCAGGGCCTGACGTACGGGATCGTGCCGATGACCATCGCCCTGGCCCGCCGGTACGTCGCCGTCGACAAAGTCCGGTTCGCCATCTCGAGCCTGTCAGTCACCGTGGCGACGGGCCTGGGGATCGGCTACCCGTTGACGGGCATCATCGCCGGAACGTTCGACTTCCGGTTCGCGTTCTGGTTTGCCGCCCTGTTTGTGGTCACGGCCATCATCGTCGTCTTCCGCGTAGTGCCGGCGGGACCTGATGAGCGCGCCCCTCGGGCGCCGTTCGATTACACCGGGGCAGTCCTGCTGGGCCTCGGCCTGGGTGTCCTGCTCCTGGGCATCAGCGAAGGGCCCAACTGGGGCTGGACATCACCGTTGACCATCGGCGCCTTCATCGTGGCCGCCGCGCTTCTCGCGGCCTGGATCCTGGCTGAACTGCGCAGCCGGAACCCGCTGATCAACCTTCGGGTCCTCCGGAACGGGGAAGTGCTGCTGGCCAACAGCACCGCGATCGGGCTGGGCGCCGCGATGTACATCGGCCTTTCCATTTCCAGCCTCATCGCCCAGGCCCCCGCCTCCACCGGCTACGGCATCGCTCTTCCGGTGTTCTGGGCCGGCTTTGTGATGTTTCCGCTGTCAGTGGGAAGCTTCAGCGCAAACCGCCTGGTCCGCCGCCTCTCGCACCGGGTCCGGCTAACCACCCTGCTTCCGATCGGCGCCGGCATCATAGCCGCGGCCGGGATGCTGCTCTGGTTTGCGCACACCCAACTGTGGGAGATCCTCGGCGGGATGCTGGCGCTGGGCCTGGGCATTGGTGCCGCCTACGCCGCCATGCCGGCCCTGATCGCCCGCAGCGTGGCCAGCGATGAGCTGGGCAGTTCCGTGAGCTTCAACCAGGTCCTGCGGACGGTGGGAAGTGCCTTTGGTACCGCCGTCTCCGGCGCAGTGCTCGCGGCTAACATGGCGCCGGACCTTCACCCCACGGGGCGCGGCATCAGCGCGACACTTGAAATCGGCGCGCTGCTTTGCGCGGCGGTGTTCGCCGCCCTGCTCATCCACGCAATGATCACGCGCATCCGCCGGGCACCCGAGGCACCGGCCGGGGCCCTCCGAGGCTGACCCCACGCCAAGACAACCTACCAACGCGGGGTCACTTTCCGCCCAATAATCACTGAATATCGGGCGTAAAGTGACCCCGCGTTGGTCTTCGTGGAGTGACCCCGCGTTGGACTTATTGGAGCGGGCGGGTCTCCTGCAGCCTCTTGATGAACCAGCGTGACTGTTCCGGGCCGTAGGGCAGCACGGGGATGGCCTTGGTGGCGTCCGAGGGCGCTTCGCGGATGGAAAGCTGGGCCTGCCGGACCGCGGTGGTCATGGTGTTGGCCATGGTCTTGACGAACTGGTCGGTGCAGGGCAGTCCGTGGCCGGGGATGAGGAATTCGTAGCGGTGGCGCAGCGCTGAGATGTGGCGCAGGGAGTCGGCCCAGTCCTCGGGGTAGGAATCCTCAAACGACGGGTACGCGCCCTGCTCCACGAGGTCACCCGCGAACAAGGTGGTGGGCGTGCCCACCAGGAGGTCGCCGTCGGTGTGGCCGCGGCCCAGGTGGAAGAGCGTGACGCTCAGCCCGCCGAGGTCCACCAGCACCGGCTGGTCCCTGACGATGGCGTTGGGCACCACCAGCTCCACGTTCTCGCCTTCACCGGTGGACATCTCCGGCTCCAGCGTTCCCACAAAGCGGCGCTGCAGGTCCCCGTGGCTGTCAATCTCGCGGGCACAGTTTTCGTGGGCCCAGAACTCGGTGACGCCGTCGGAGGCGAACACCGCGTTGCCGAAGAAATGGTCGTAGTGCGCGTGGGTGTTGACGACGACGAGGGGCAGCTCCGTCTTCTCGCGCACCGCGTCCAGGATCTCGCGCCCCTGCCGCGGCCCGCAGCCGGTGTCCACCACCATGGCCCGCTCCGAGCCAACCACCAGGCCGGTATTCAGCAGTGAACCTTCGGTGACCAGCACGTAAGTATCCGCGCCGACTTCGAGCCATTCTGACATTGTTACTCCGTACCTCCGGGATGCACGTTGCGTTCTTCTGGCCTCGATTCTACCCACGGGGCCCTGAGTTTCAGGGAGGCTGGACGGGCGCGGGACGCCCGACGGCGGCGCTCAGCCGGGTGCGCGCGTCCACTTTTCGGGCACACTGCGCAGCCGTGGGGCCCCTGATGGGCAGCGCTCCCCATCGCGGCCCGCGCCGGAAGACCGGCATGATGGTGGCTGCACTTCCCGCGTCGAATATTGGGGGACCACGTGACCAACAACCAGCAGCCCGGATGGCCGCAGCAGCCGAACCACCAGCAGCCGAACCACCAGCAGCCGCAGCCGGACGGCAGTCCGTACCCGCCCATCCCGCCGGCCCCTGGCCACGAGGCGCAGCCGCCGCAGTTCCCTCCTTACGTGCAGCAGCAGGGACAGCAGTCCGGTCAGCCCACATACGGCAACCCCGGCCAGCAGTACGGCACCGGCACCGCCTTCGTGCAGGCCCCGCAGAAGAAGGGCGTCCCCGTGTGGGGCTGGGTTGCGGGCGGCGTCGGCGTGGTTGCCGTAATCGTTGTAGCCGGCGTGATGGCGTTCAACGGCCTGGCGAGCAACAACCGGCCGGATGCGGTCCCGGACCTCAAGGCCAGCGAATCTGCGGCGCCGGAAGAGTCTGCCGGCGCCGGGGACCTGGCGGATGCGGGCGCCTCCGAGGGCGGCGCCGTGTACCTCTTTGACGAGTCCGATTTCAGCAGCGCGCCCGTGTGGTCGGTCCGGGAGCCCCAGGGCTGGACCGCCGAACCGGTCAAGGAGGGCATGGTCAACTACCGGAACTCCAGCCTGCAGTGCACGTTCACCACGTACCAGGCCACCATGAACCCCACCGGCGGAATCGGCGATGAGGCCGCCACGGCGCAGGTCATGGCATCCGAAATCGAGGGCGTGCGGAAGTCGGTGGACACGCCCGTGGACGTCGTCGACGACACCCTGTCAACCTACGTCAACCTGCGCGACGGCAAGAAGGACATCGAACTGCAGCAAGCCGAGCTCCGCTTCAAGAACAGCAACAATGCCGACGTCGTCTACCGGATGGCCGTGCGCGCAACCAGCGGCAACGGACTGATGGAACTGGCCCTGGCGTGCCCCGGCGGCCTTGCCAGCGAGTATGAGCTCTGGCTGGAGCTGACAGGCCGCGTGAGCATGGTGGACGCCGCGTAGCCGTTGAGCTCAGGACACGTGAGCCGTACAGTCTTCCCGGACTGTGCGGCTCACTTCGTTAGGGCGGCCCAGGACTCCAGGAACTTCTCCGCAAGATGAGCGTGGCCCGCGGTGTTCGGGTGCTCACCGTCTGCATTGAACCCCGGGCTGTTGGCACCCGTGAACCAGCCGGCCTCGTAGGCGTCGATGAACGGGGCCTTGGCCGCTGCGGCCCCCGCCCGGACGGCTGTGTTCGCGCCGCGCAGTTCCTCCGCGATGGGCTGCGGGGCAGAGGGTCCAAGCACAACCACCTGGACGCCGGGCCAGAACCTGCGGGCCAATTCGATGGTCTGCGCCGTGGCGGTCTTGAGTTCCTCGGGGTTGTTGAGCTGGGAGTCGTTCTGGCCACCCTGGAGAATGAGGATGTTGGGGACGAAGCGCGGATCCCGGGAAATTTCCCGTAGCCGGACTTCGTACTCAAGCCCGCGATCGTCCTGCGCTCCGCCGCCCCACGCGAATCCGGTTCCGGGCACGCCGTCGATGTTGGTGGGGTACCCTAGCGCGCGGGCCACAACGTACGCCCACCCCTGGTCCTCCCTGGCGGCGCCCATCCCGGCAGTGTAGGAATCGCCAAGGATCAAAAGGACGGGCCGCGCGGGAAGCTCAATCCTGAGCCAGGCGGCAGGCGCCACAGCAGCAGGAGTGGCAGTAACCGCAGGTGTGGGAGTGCTGGACGGGGACGCGGCAGCAGTGGGGGCCGCCACAGGTCTGACCGGCACAGGACCGGCGGGTTCACCTGCACCCCGCGGATTCGTCAGGGCAAGAGCCGCTACTCCGAAAGCAACCACCGCCAGCACAAGAAGTGCTCCGTACTTGATCCATTCCTGCCTGGTTACCCGGGGCCGCCCGCCGTTTCTCGTCACTCGGCACATCTTACTGGCCGGGATTGCCCACCGCCCCGTGAACGCAGTATCCGCACTGGGCGCATCCTTGACGCGGCCCGGGCTGCCCAGGGCCCCACATCCCGCCGGCCAAACGCTCCCACGCCCGCCACGCCCGGGCATCCCGGCACAACACGGCAGCGGCATTCACCGAAGAGGCCGGTCATGGTTCTCCTGAAGTGGTGGTTTTGCCCAGTGCCATGCCGTACAGAATCAACGGACGGATCGCGTGTTTTGGCCGCATAATCCGCTAAATCGTAGGCACGTCAGTGCATCCTAATCCCGTTGAGGGTTCGGCTCCGGAGCCTCGACGGGATCAGGATGTACGCGCGAGATCGATGCATTCGTGCCAGGACCAGCATTCCTAGACGTCACACTGCCCCGGGGAAGCCCCTATCTTCCTGCTGTGCTGGCCATGGATGCGTCCTGTGGCGCGTCAGCGGCATCGTCCGGGAGCATCTGCGGGGTTCCCAGCCCAAAATGCATAAGGTCTTCGCCCACCACCAGGTTTCCGGAGTAGCCAGCCTGCGCGCGTTTCCATTTGGCCACAGGGGTGTTGCCGGGAACCAGGTGAGTCAGCACCAGCGTCTTGACGCCGGCGAGTTCGGCCTGGGGGCCGGCCTGTTCTATCGAGGTGTGCGCAGCCAACATATGTTGCATCAGGTTCGGGTCGGGTTGTGGCGAACCCGGCCCCATGAGCCCGTCGACCCACTCCATGTCGATGCATTCGTGCAGTAACAGATCCGCGCCCTGTGCGATTCGTACCAGGTTCCGGCAGACTCCGGTGTCCCCTGAGACCACGACTGATCCATCGGCGGTATGAAATCGAAACGCGAACGCCGGGAATACTGGGCGGTGGTCCACCAGGATTGCCGTCACGCGAACATTCTCATCCGCGTAAATTTCAAACGGCTCCATCTCCGGGGAGGGATCCCCGTTGGGATCATCCCCGGTTGTGTCGGGAAGGTTTATATCCTCAAACTCGAAAATTTCCGCGAGATCCTGCTTGGCGTTATCCCGCATACGGTCGTTGATGTCCGTGGCATAGGCTTCGAGCAGCCTGTGCGTCGATTCGACCAGACCGGGCGTGGGTGATCCCGGGTTGAAGACTTCCGGAAGGTGCTCGCGTTGTTCCTCGGCGAATATCGGAGGCAAGGCGCCGCGGCTGCCGGGTCCGATCACCTTGATCGGCTGTTTGAGCCCGTCCGACCCGTTATGCCAGGCCAACGGGAGCAAATTCGGGTAGTCCACCATGTGGTCGGAATGATGATGGGTTATAAAAACGGCGCGCATGTTGTCCAGGCCCTTTTGGAAGCCGGAGGGGCCAAGTCCGGACTGTCGGAAGCGCGGCCGCACATCACCGATGACAAACGCCAGGAATTCATCCTGCTATCAGACGTCCTGGGCCTGTCCATGCAGACCATCGCGATCAACAACGAGGCCTACACCGGCCGCAGTCCGAAGGGCCAAGGCCTGCCCATCATGTCCGAAGCTGAGGACATTCGCTTGGACGGCTTTGAGGGGGCCGGCGAAGCCTACGAGACGTTCCATCTTCGGGTTTCCGGGAAGCCCAAGTTTCCGGGATGAAGACTGCAGTCGCAACTTGAGGAGGGGTATGGGGGTGGGAACTCACAAAACACACACCAACTCACCGTGCCACGTAGGATCAGTGGGATGGAAACTCACAAGATACACACGGACTCACACCGGAAGGATTACCCGATGAACCCTTTTCAGCCTTCAGCCGGTGCGACTCCCCCGGAGATCCTCGGCCGCGCTGGCCTCCTTGAGTGCCGGCGTCGCACTTGTCAGGAGTTCAGTTAGCGCCGCTGGCGACGATCGCGGACTTGAAGGTCACGCCCACCCCGGACCCGGCGACGATTCCGCCGGCGATCAGCAGTGGCAGCGAGGAGGCGGCGATGGATACGGTGACCAGGACCAGTCCGGAGCCAGCAGGATCAGGCCGA
>JBDTQQ010000046.1:0-10371 GCA_039932075.1 Pseudarthrobacter sp.
GATGGCCGTGTGGACCAGGTCCGCACGGTGCTTGGGAAAGAGCACGCCCTGGGAGATTTCTCCGACTTGGTGGCCTGCCCGGCCCACGCGCTGCAGCCCGCTGGCCACCGATGGCGGGGACTCCACCTGCACCACCAGGTCGACTGCGCCCATGTCGATGCCCAGCTCCAGGGACGAGGTGGCCACAACGCAGCGCAGCCGGCCGGACTTCAGGTCATCCTCGATGAGCGCCCGCTGGTCCTTGGAGACAGACCCGTGGTGGGCGCGGGCCAACAGGGGATCGGCTCCGGCGGTGCTGCCGGCCTGCGCCATCATGTGGGCGGGCGTGGCTGTGGAGACCGCAACTCCGCTGGATACCGGGACGGCACCAGATGCCGGTACGCCTCCGGCCGCGGTTCTACCGGAAGCTTCCGTAGGATCAAGGTTTCCCCATCCACCGCCTGCTGCCGCGAGCTGCCGTTCGGCGTAGATCTCGTTGAGCCGGGCAGTGAGCCGCTCGGCAAGGCGGCGCGAGTTGGCAAACACGATCGTGGACTGGTTGGCCAGCACCAGGTCAACGATTTTTTCTTCGACATGCGGCCATATGGATGCCTGCGGCTGCAGCCCCGAAGCAGGCCCGGAATCGAAGGCACCCGCCGCGGCCTGGAGATCAGACATGTCCTCCACAGGCACGGAAACGGTCAGATCCCAGTTCTTCCGGGACGGCGGCGCCACGATCTCCACGGGAGCGGAACCGGCCAGGAACTGGGCTACGACCTCTCGTGGCTCAACAGTGGCCGAGAGCCCGATCCGCTGGGCCGGCTTCGTCAGCAAAGCATCGAGCCGCTCCAGCGAAACCGCCAAGTGCGCGCCCCGCTTCGTGCCTGCGACGGCATGGACCTCGTCAACGATGATGGTGTCCACCTCGGCGAGGGTTTCCCTTGCCTTGGATGTGAGCATGAGGAACAGCGATTCGGGCGTGGTGATGAGGATGTCCGGCGGGTTGCTGAGCAGCGAGCGGCGGTCCGCCGCGGTGGTATCCCCGGACCTGACACCTACCGTGATGAGCGGGGCAGGCAGCCCCAGCCGCTTGGCCGTCTGGGTGATCCCGATCAGCGGCGCGCGCAGGTTCCGCTCAACGTCCACCCCGAGGGCCTTCAACGGTGAGATGTACAGGACACGCGTCTTGCGTTTGGGCGGCCGCGGCCGCCTACCTTTGGCCGGTGCGCCTTTGGCAGCCGGGACGGCATCCAGCCCGGGTAATTCAGCCTCAGGGGCAGGAGCCGAAACGAGCAGCCGATCCAAGGCCCACAGGAACGCGGCGAGTGTCTTTCCGGAGCCGGTGGGCGCTACCACCAGGGCATGGGAGCCCGACGAGATGGCGTTCCAAGCACCGTCCTGGGCCGGCGTTGGCTCCGAAAAGGCGCCGAGGAACCAGTCCCGGGTGGGCCTGGTGAACCGTCCCATCGGAGTGCCGGTAAGGGCGTCCGGGCCCGCTACCGGCGGTTGCTGCTCCTGCATTCCTCCATCATGCCCTAACCCACCGACAGGATTGCCGGGCCCTTCCTCCGGCGGAATCAACCCTTCCCTGCCGGGGGCAGGTTCTTGGTGGCAGGGCCTTCGAGGAGCTGTCCCTCGCTGCTGAAGCGGGAGCCGTGGAGCGGGCAGTCCCAGGTCTGTTCGCTGTCGTTCCAGTGCACAATTCCACCGAGGTGGGTGCAGACGGCGGAGAGCCTGCACGTGGTTTCCCCGACGGTGGAGACTGCCAGCGGACGGACACCTTCGCGGTACACCTTCCCGGCGCCGTCGGGCGGTGGCGTTCTTTCGGAAGCGAGCTTTACCCAGCCGGTAGCGAGGGTCGCAGCCACCTTGGCATTAAGGGTGACGGCCTGGGCTGCGCCGGCGGGCGATGTGACGCGGTGATGGATGGTGTCCGCCCAGGGGATCTGTCCGCCCAGAATGTCGGCCGAGATCCCGAGTGCAACCGCCACGGCGTTGGTCATGCCCCACTTGTTGTAACCGGTGCCGAAAAGGATCTTTCCCCGCCCCCGCGGCAGCTTGCCGAAGAACGGCATGAGGTTGGTGGCCTGGTAGTCCTGAGCCGACCAGGTGTGGGTGGCCGCGGCGCCGGGGAACTGGGTGCCGGCCCAGTCGAGCAGGCCCGAAAGGTGGGACTTTTCGGACGTCGTGCGCCCCACATGGTGGCCGTGCCCGCCCACCAGCAGGAGCCGGCGGCCGTCCGTTTCATAGTCCCGCATCGAATGCGTGGGCTCCTCAGCGGAGAGGTACATGCCCGGCGGCGGCGTCAGCCCGGGCGGCAGTTCAAGCGCGGCGGCATAGGAGCGGTGCGGCTTCAGTTTTGCAAAGTAGAGGCCCCGGTCCAGTACCGGGATCCCGGTGGCCAGGACAACGTGCCCAGCCGTGACGTTGCCCTGATCCGTTTGGACCGTCAAGGGTCCGTGCCCGGTGACATCCTGCAACCTGACTCCGCCTGCCACGCTGGCGCCGCGGGCGCGGACGTCCAGTACCAGGGCATCCAAAACGTCCATTGGATTGATCTGGGCCTGGTCCGCCAACATCAGGGCACCCTGGATGGGGAAGGGAAGGCCGGCATCGAGCACGTACTCCACACTGAGTCCGGCCGTGGTCGCCGCGATCAGTTCCTCGCGGAGCCGCTCGGCCCCGTCACCGGTGGTGGCATAGGTGTAGGCGTCCCGGCGCTGGTATGGCAAGGCGTTCTCGTCAAGGTAGCGCAGCAGCCACGCCTGCCCCTCACGGTTCGCGTCGACGTACGCCTGGACCTGCCTGTCCGAATACTGCCGGGACAACGAGCCCAGGACGGTTCCCTGCAGGAGGCTGACCTTGGCCGTGGTGTTCCCTGTTGTCACGGCACCCGGGTACCGGGCTTCCAGCACCAGCACCCGCTGGCCGGACCGGGCAAGCAACAGCGCTGTGACCAGGCCGGTCAGACCGGCGCCGGCGACTACGGTGTCGTACTTAGCGCCAGCCTGGAAGGGGTCAGAACGGAAGGTCTTTTCGCGGTCCAACCAGAGGGACGTCATGGAAGCTAAGTGTACTTATCACTGCCGCTTACGCCCATAGCGGTGGGGTTGGAGCCTAGGCCGGCTGGAACGCCCCGATGGTCAGCAGTTCAACAGTTGCATTGCTGCAGGCCTGGGTGGGCTGGGCCAGGAAGAGGGATGCGGTGTCCTCCGGGGGATAGA
Source organism: Pseudarthrobacter sp. (assembly GCA_039932075.1). Classification (GTDB taxonomy): domain Bacteria; phylum Actinomycetota; class Actinomycetes; order Actinomycetales; family Micrococcaceae; genus Arthrobacter. The sequence goes on from JBDTQQ010000046.1 coordinate 3,204, forward strand.
TCCGGTAACCGGCCGCGGGCGTCAGGGTGCAGTCAGTGTAGTTTTCTGCGTGGGTGTAGCGGAGCACGGCGTTGCCGCCCTGGCCGGGCGCCAGCAGAACATCCGCAACTGGCGTTGACTCGTCGCGTTTCGCCGGGGCCCCGATGGGGGCACCGTTGGCGTCCGCGGTGAGGGAGACGCCGGGGAATCCCTTCAGGACGCACGGCTCGGTGCCGGTGTTGGTCAGCGTGAGGGTCATGTATACGCTGCCGGCAGCCCCGCCGCCGGTGGCGTCAGTGGCAGCCGACAGGGTGGCAGCCTTGCAAAGGGAGGGGCCGGTTGGGCCGGTTGTCGCTAACGACGTCGGCGACTGGGACGCGCTCGGAGCCGCCGAGGTAGGCGCGGGGCTGGCTGAGTCGGTGCCCGGTGCCGAGGTTCCTTGCGGCTGCGCTTGGCTTGGACCGCACGCGGTGAGCGTCAGTGCTGCCGCGGCGACCGCCGTCGTAATCAAAAAACCTTGTGAAATGCGCTGAGACGTCATGGCATAACCTTTGTTGTTGCCGTGAGCGGAGTCAACGATGCCACGGGGCGGCGTGGGGATTTGATGCCCGGATCGTGATGATCCGGGCACCAAACCACGCAAAGTTACGTTGCGGACTGGGCCTTGCGCTTCGATCCGCTCCGTGCGAAGGCCACGCCGCCCAACACCAGTCCGCCGAGCCCGGCGGCCAGACCTGACCAGCTGCGGGCGTCCGCACCGCTGCTGGTCACGGCGGCTGCCTGCTCGGCGCCTGCCTCAACAGTGGTGCCTGCGGAGGCCGCATGGGAAGCCGAAGCATGGGCGTCCGACGCTTCGCTGATGGTGATGGACGGCGCGGGCGCCTTCAGCGAGTGCGGGTCCTGGCCGTCCTTGGCGATCTCCGACCAGTCAGTCTGCCCCGTCTCACAGCTCTGCAGGGTGGGGAAGTACAGTGTGGAGCCGGCGGCATCGGGTAGCTTCACGGACAGCACCAGGGCATCGCGCAACTCGTGCGGCAGGGGTGCTTTGGCGGTGTAGACAATCTGGCTGGTGCGCTTGGTGATGGAGGAGCCGTCGGCCAGTTTCTTGGGCTCGGCGAGCTGCTCAGTCACCTTTTCCACGTTCCAGTTGGGGTTGACCGTGGGCTGGGCGTCATTGAGTTCGGCCGGCAGCGTGATGGCCACCTTGGTGGTGCCGGACTCTTCGCAGCCGTGCGGGATGCCGAAGGTCAGCAGGGCGTAGGAGTTGGCCGCGGTTTTGTCCGGGGTGACGCCTACATGGGCGGACGCGCCGGTGGCGGCGGTCAACAGGAGGACGGAGGCGCCGGCAGCGGCGGCTGCCGACGTGAAGGTACGGCGCAGTGCGGTGGTGTTCATGGGTGTGCCTTTCGGACGCATGCCTGTTGCAGGCATGCGGAACTACGGGGTGAGGCCCGCCAACCGGTGAAGTCCGGTGCGGGCTGGGTCAGGGAAGTACGACGGCGGAAGGCGGGCCGCGTCGGCTGTCCTGCCTGAGGTTCCGCCAGGGGCGGTGGGGGAGAACCGCAGGGGTGTGGGGCACCGCCCGGGGGGTGCCGGCGTCGGGCGTTACTGCCTCGGGGAGCCGGACGAGGGGTTTGAGCCAGGCGGCGAGTGCCCAGAGGGCGGCCTCGCCTTTGGCGAGCAGGAGAGCACACGCGGCGGTGGCCAGGGCATGGGTCGCAAGCATCAGGATGCTCGTGGGGCTGGCCAGGGCGTGGACGTGCGCGGCGGCGTCGAGGGCGGGTATCGCCGCGGCGGAAAAGTGGTGGCCGTCTGCCGCCGGACGGGAAGTAATCGCCGGGGAGCTGAACACCGTGAAGACTTCGTGCAGGGCGAACTGTCCGGCTCCCAGCACCGCGGTTATCGCGGCGAAGTTCAGCTTCAGCCGGGTAGCCGAGGTGGCCGCCAGGACTGAAAGAGCAAGTACGGCGAGCAGGATGCCCGGCGCGGGGAGCTCGCCGCCGCCCAGCACGTGGGCTCCGGCAGCCAAGGTCAGCATCCCGGTAGTGAGCGACGCGGCGCGAAAGAAATGAAAGGGAGGCCGGGCGTGGTGAGCGCGCACTGTTCCTCCCTTAGTTCGGCTCTGCAGATGGGGCGCCGGCGCGCTGCAGGTCCCTGCAACGCTGCACGGCGACGGTCAGATTCTATCGATTTTTGGGCGGACGGCCAGTCTGTGACGTGCCACGCAGAGGGAGGACGTTGGACCCGGACTCCATGCCGCCGGCCGGTTCGGGAGCGGGATTCAGGAAACCCAAGGCCAGATCCACACACTGGATGGCTACTGGGGGAACCCGATAGTCAGTCGTGGCCTCTACCAGCCCCAACTCAGCCAGCAACGAGAGTCTCTGCTGGGCCTCCAAGGCTGCGAACGATGCATAGATCTCCTCAAGGCCGCTCTCGTTGAGCTCCGGATCCGCGAGCTCGGTGTCATCGAGGAACGGTCCGTCCGGGTCCATCGCTGCCAGACCTTCGAGTTGCGCCACGGGCACCGGGTCATCAGTTGTGCCGTAGGCCAGGATGGTACGCAGCGTCTCGGACACCGTTTCCCGGTCCCATGCGTCGTCCGATTCGCTGAAGACCCGGACCAAGAGGACCACAGAAAGCATCCGACGCATCTCCAGCCGGTCTTCAACATTGGCACTGTTCCAGGCGGTCGATGCGGGGCCGGGTACGGCGCGGGTGGAACTGAGCGTGATGAGGCCGGCTCCGACCAGTGCCGCCCAGATGTCACGGAGCACCGGCACGTCGAACATGGTGCTCACCTCCAAGGGCGCGTCCGGCTGGCCTCCGTGAGCTTCCAACTCGTCGCGCGACGCGACGCTCCGCGCACCGCGCCTTCCACGGGCTTGAATTTCCACTGCGGCAGCGGCCGGCTCGATGTCCTTGAGCCGCAGGGCACCGGTGGCCGTGACTTCCTTGCCCGTGCCCAGCCACTCCAGCAGGGAGGACGCCCGCTGGATCAGGGGCATGGTTTTGAATGCGGCGTCCTGCTCCTCATCGCTGAGTTGGGGCACCAGGATGTCCGGAAGGCTCGGGGCTGCCGCCTCGATGCCGCTACCCAGCACCACGTGAAGGTCCTCGTAGGCCTCTGCGGTGCCCGTCCAGCGGCCGGTTTCCTTGAGGAAGTGGACGAAAGAGTGCAAGGCGAAGTAGAAGTCGTCCAGGGCGTCCTCAGCTTGCTCCGGGTCCAAGGCTGCAATGACCGACCCCACTGCGGGCTCAACACTTTCGCTGGGAATTTCGGTGGCGGAGCTCGAATCGCTGATGGCGTGCTGGGCCGTAAGGAAGAGTTTGACCAGTTCGAGGCATTCGAAGGCGTCGGCAGGATCGGGAGATTCAGCCCCGTGCCACCGAATGAACTCAACAGCCATCGAATCGACTGCCCGATGGTTCAGGACCAACTGCAGGGGCATCTTAGGGGCCTGTGGTACTGCCTTGAGGTGCCGCTGGTTCTTGCTTTTGGTCTTGGACCTGCTGGTCTTTTTCGCCAAGGATTTGCCTCCGGTCCCAGGGGCGGGTTCCCCATGTGAATTTCGCGGGATAACCGCGGATACATCGAGCTTACAAAACAGGACTGTCGGCGAGAAGTTCGGCAAGGACGTCAGCGGCGGAGTCATGGCGGATCAGCGCCGCGGCCTGGCCTGCCCAGAGCGACATCAGCTCCGCGTTTCCCTGTGCTGCCGCTTGGGGCCGGAAACGGCCGGTAAGCCAGTTCTGGGCCGGGAACGGGGCGGTTCCCCCGGTCCTGGACAGTTCGCGGATGATGCGGTTAGGGATGCCCCGGGCCAGCCGTCCGCTGAGGACGCGCGTCAGCACGGTCTCGCTCGCGGCAGGGCTGTGCAGGATATCGCGGTACGCCGGGACTGCAGCGGATTCCCGGGTGGCCAGGAAGGCCGAGCCTACCTGCACAGCGTCGGCGCCGAGCGCCCGTGCGGCTGCATAGCCGCGGCGGTCCACGATGCCGCCGGCCGCGATCACCGGGATCCTGATGGCGTCCACCACCTGCGGGACCAGGGCGAACGTGCCTATCAACGACTCTTCCGCAGGCCTGAGGAATGAGACACGGTGGCCGCCGGATTCCATGCCGCTGGCAACCACGGCATCCACGCCGCCCGCTTCCAGCGCAACGGCTTCGGCCACGGTGGTGGCAGTGCCCACCAGCACGATTCCACGCCGGTGGGCGTCCTCCACCTGTTCGGGAGCCGGCACCCCAAAGACAAAACTTACGACGGCGGGACCCGCCTCCAGCGTGGCCGCCACCTGCTCGTTGTAGTCGGGCATGTAACGGTCGGGCATGTCCGGTAAGGGCAGTCCCACTTCTTCGTAATAGGGCTTCAGGGTTTCTACGTAGTTGTCGAAGTCCTTCTGGGGGATCGAGGTTGTTTCGTCTCCGGTAGGGATCCAGAGGTTAAGGGCGAAGGGTTTGGCCGTCGCCTTCCTGAGCCGGGCGGCGATGTCACTGATGGCGTCGGCACTGTAGCCGTACAGGCCGTAGGAACCCAGCCCGCCGCCGTCGCTCACTGCTGCCGTCAGCTCCACGGAGGACACTCCGCCGAAGGGTCCAAGGACCACGGGAATGTCCGTGCCGAACAGCTCGGTGAGGCGGTTCCGGTGAGTGGGGGTGCGGTGCTCCGGCGTCATGTGTGCTCCTTGACGGTCGCTGGTGGCTTCGGCTCCAGTCTTGCAGTGCACGCGCCGGGCCCCAAGCCCGCACCGTTGCTTGGTGGGATGTGGAGCTATGTACCACGTCAGGGGGCCGGGCTAAACTGCTCGCGTAAGTCGCCGACAATCTCAGGAGACACACCATGAACTACTCAGGGACTGGCAACGAGAAAGCCGTTCTGGCCAGCGAACTCAACCGGACCCATGTTGGGCAGACCGTCAGCTTCGAACCGGACGAATTCACTTTGGTTTTCGGCAAGATCGCAGCCATCGCGCGGAAGGAAGGCGGGGTCACCATCGCCTTGCGCGGTGTGGAAGGAAGCGGCGGCCTGCAGTCCAGCTACAGCATCCCGGGCAGCCAGAACGTGTATCTGCAGCCGGACATGCTGACGAACACGGAGTCCACCATCAAGGACCTTTTCGGCAAGGTCCAGGAAAACCTCCGCGGCGGCGGGCACAAGGGCGAGGACAAGACGGACAAGCTCTGAGCTACGGCCCGTTCTTTGGTGCGTGCGGGCTTGCGCCATGGGGAGTTGGCGGCACGCGCTTACCGAATGCGCGTGCCGCCTGGGAGCCGGCCGCGGCACTGGCTCCAATGCTGATGAGCGCTCCCAGAATGATGGCCGAGGCTTCGCCCGGCTCCAGCAGCTGCAATTGTGAGCCGATGGTTGCCGCGGCCACCGGAACACCGAGTTGCGATGCTGTCATGATCGCTAAAGGCAGCGGTTGGCCCAGGAGCCGCAGGCTCCCGTGCACCAGCAGGGTCCCGAAGCCCAGGCACAGTCCCAACAGGATCATCCGGGGGCTGCCCGTCAAGGCACGCAAATCCAGTGATGCGCCCAGCCAGACGAAGAACACCGGCCCAAGAAAGCCGTCGCTGACAGCAAATAGTTGGTGCGCCAGGCGTCGCGGCTCGCCCACCGCTGCGACCACGAGGCCGAAGGAAAATCCGGCCAGCATGATGGAGACGTGACCTGCAACCGCCAGCCCCGCCAGCGCGAACAGCAAAGCCAGTTGGATGCGCAGTTCGAGGGCGAACTTCCGGTCCTCGGACATGTCGTGCAGCCGGACCCGGGTGCCGCTGTTCTCCAGGGCGCGGAGGACAAAGTACAGGATGACCGCGCAGCCGGCCACGGCGGCGGCCCCGATGGCCGCCCTCCCGGCGTTTGGTGGATCAACGGCCAGTGGAAGCGCCACGATGCAGGCGATGTCGGCGATTGCCACTTGCGCCGTGGTGGTCAGTACCTTGGGCCCGGACAGCCGCAGCGAGTCGACGATGGGCAGCACGAGTGCCGCCGAGGAAGACGCCAGCAGAACCACGTACAACGGTGCATGGCCAGTGCCGAAAAGCAGGGCAATGAGGATTCCGACGACGGCCGCGAGCCCTGCAGCAATGCCTGCCCGGAGGGCGCCTGCGCCGAAGGCAGGACGGATTGCCTTATCCCGGACTGGGACATGTGAGCCGGCGACAAACATGATCAACGCGAATCCGATGTCTGCCACGAAGGTGAACGTGGGATCTGTGGAATCCACCAGACCCAGCCCTGTCCGCCCGATGGCAATCCCCGCGAGTAATTGCCCCAGCACCACGGGAAGGTGCCACCTTCGGGGAAGTGCGAGCAGGGGGCCGAGAAGAGCAACGGTGGCGATCAGTGAAAGCTGAAGAAATGACACGGGCCTCCTCTGCTGGCGTTCTGTGGCAGGCGTTCCGGGGAATGCGGTGGCGGGCAGCAGTTACTTGGGAAGGTGAGCCAGTTTGAGCTGTATGTCCGTGTTCTCATCCGTATAGTAGCTGGCGCAGACCGGGTGGTAGCCGTCCGCTACCTGCGCGGGAGCGCCGCTGGCCAGGTGGCCGCGGACCATCAGGATGGGCGAGAGCCGTTTGCCGTCCCTGATTTTCGTCAGGTCCGCAGTCGCCTGGGCGTTGTCCGGAGGAAGCCGCACCGATCGGGCGGCCAGCCATAGCACTTCGCCTTTGTTTTCACGGTGCATGGCGTTCTCCTCGGTGGCTCCGCGGCGCGGATGATGGTGCTCAACAGTACTTACGCACTGAGAGGACGGTCAACGGTCCGCTTTGCGGGACCCGGGGGATAGGCTCGGAGCTGATGACAGAGACGGAGGTTCGTGATGCCTATACCCAGCGCGCGCCGGAATACATCTCGCTGTAAGTAGTGTCCGCTAAGTGGGAGACGGCCGGATGGCCCTGTCTGCTGCGCGAGGCGCGCGCCGGCGACCTCGCCGGAGTGGCCGGACTCTGCCAGGACGGCGGAGGCGTGGCCTGGACTGCTGAGATGATCGCTGCGGACTCTGCCAGGACGGTAGTGGTTGCCACCGTAGGCGGGGAACTGGCGGGTGTGGCAAAGACTCATCATCATCCCGAGGCTCACGCAGAGGCTCCTGCGGGGCACTACCTGGGAGGGGTCCTAGTGGCACGCCGGTGGCGTCGCCTGGGTATCGGGACGATGCTCACAACTGCGAGGCTGGACTG
>JBDTQQ010000047.1:0-10214 GCA_039932075.1 Pseudarthrobacter sp.
GGCATCATCACCTCCACCGTCGTTTCCGTCATCCTCGAAATGACGCTGCACATCGGCCCCAGCTTCGACGGCAAGACGTCCAACCCGCAGGGCTGGTCGCTGGTGGCGCCTACATTCACGGAGTGGAGCGCCCCGGACCTGTCCCTGATCGGCAAGGCGAACCCCTTCGGCGCTTTCGAGCACCTTGGTGTTGTGGCCGCCACGCTCCTGGCCTTTGTGATCCTGCTCAGCATCTTCTTCGACGCCATGGGCACCATGGTGGGCCTGGCCAACGAGGCAGGCACCGTGGACAAGTACGGCAACATTCCGGACGTGGACCGTGTGCTGCAGGTAGATGCGCTGGGCGCCATCATAGGCGGCGGCGCGTCCGTCTCCTCCAACCAGATCTATGTTGAAGCCGGCGCCGGAATCGGCGAGGGTGCACGGACCGGCGTGGCCTCCATCGTGACCGGCCTGCTGTTCCTGGTGGCCATGTTCTTCACTCCCCTGATCAACCTGGTCCCGTTCGAGGCCGTGGCTCCCGCCCTGGTGGTGGTCGGGTTCATGATGGTCTCGCAGGTGGGCAAGATCGACTGGCAGGACTGGGGCATCGCCATCCCGGCCTTCCTGACCTTCACCCTGATGCCGTTCACCTACTCAATCGCCAACGGCCTGGGTGCCGGGTTCATTGCGTTCGTCATCATCCGAACAGTCCAGGGCAGGGTCAGGGAAATCCATCCGCTGATGTGGGCCGTGGCGGCCGCTTTCCTGCTGTTCTTCGCCGTAGGACCCATCGAGGCCGCCCTGGGCATGAAGTAAGGCCCAGCGGGGTCCGGCCGCAGCTTCACGTCCGGGTGCGTTCCTAGACGGGTGCGTTCCTACCGGGTGCGTTCCTAGACGGGCGTCCAAGGGGCTTTGCCTTCGTCGCCGGTATCGGCCGCGGCCTTGCGCTCCCGGAGTCGGTCCAGCCGGTTCATCAGCGGCGAGGTGCTCGCCCCATGGATAACAATGGACAGCGCAATCACAAGGCCTACAAAGGACCACAGCCACTGGGCCTGCTCCGTGAACTGACCTTTGCCCAGCGCATAGGCGAGGTAGTACAGCGAGCCGATACCGCGGATCCCGAAAAAAGACAGGGCAATGCGTTCGCGCGGGCCCGTCTTTCCGCCCAGCAGTCCGATCCAGCCCGCAGCAGGCCTCACCACGAGCAGGAACGCCAACGCTACCAACAGCTCGGTCCAGCCGACTTCCGCTAGGAGCCCGCGCGCAATGGCACCTCCCAGCAGCACCAGGATGACGACTGTCATGAGCCGTTCCAGCTGCTCCACGTAGGAGTGGAGCACACGATGGTAGCCATGGGTACGTTCCCCGGAACGGATGGTGACTGCGCAGACAAACACCGCAATGAACCCGTAGCCTTCCACCAACTCGGTGAGGCCGTACGCCAGGAAGGTCGCAGCCAGGGCAACGAAACCTTCGGAGTGGTTGGCGAGCCGCAGGCTTTCCTTACTGGCGGAGAAAAACAGCCGGCCGAGCAACTTGCCGATGCCGAAGCCGAGCAGCATTCCAAGGCTCAGCCGCCAAACGACGTCGACGCCAAACCATTCCGGGAACCACGCTGACGGAGCCTCCCCCACCATGCTGATGGCAATGGCCAAGTACACAAACGGGAAGGCCAGTCCGTCGTTCAGGCCGGCCTCGGAGGTCAGGCCGAACCGGACCTCATCCTCCTTGTTGGCTTCGTTTTCCTGGTCAGCAGGTTCGCCAACCTGCACTTCCGAGGCCAGCACCGGGTCTGTGGGCGCGAGGCTGGAGGCCACAAGCAGCGCAGCGCCGAGTCCCAGGCCGAGGAACCACAAGCCCATCAGGGTCAGGGCAATGATGCAGAGCGGCATGGCGATTCCAAGGAGCCGCCAGGTGGTGGACCAGCTTCGCCGCCCCACTGGCCGGTCCAAGGCAAGGCCGGCACCCATCAGGGAGATGATGACGCACACCTCGGAGAGGTGCAGGGCAACGTCGCTGTGCACGATCGGATCCGGGTCCGGCAGGCTGGGGATCAGGGAGAAGACCGCCAGCCCGGCGCCCAGGAACACCATGGGCATCGAGAAGGGTGCGTTGCGCAGGAGCTTGGGAAGGACAGCGGCAACAAAAACGGCGGCGCCTGCCGCGGTGAAGAGGATGCTGGGGGCTTCAAACATATGGCTCCGGCCTGCGTCATTTCCCTCAGGCACCGCCACCGTGGACAGCCCCAAGGTGATGGGATTGCTCCACTTTAGCCCCGCTCGCGCCCCCGCCACACGAGCAGCCGCCCGCGGAGGACCGAGTCCACAGAATTTCCGGAACTCCAGACACTACGACGGCGGTCATGCTCGCTTTCGCGGCGGGCATGCGGTGAGCTTAAGGCATGACCCTCCCCGCACCCGCCGTTGACGTCCCGCCGCAGCCCTGGACCGGGCGGTTCGACGCCGACGGCGACGAACACCGGCGCTGGTGGCAGGCGGTTTCGACCTACACGCACCCTGACGGGGACGACGGCGGTGCCCGTGCGGTGCCGCCGGAACCTGCGGCGTCCACTGAACCTGCGGCGTCCCGACCGGCCGTCATCCTCGGCTTTGCCAGCGACGAAGGCGTACGCCGCAACAAGGGCCGGACCGGAGCCGCGCAGGCACCGGCGGCCATCCGCGCCGCGCTCGGGCCCCTGGCCTTCCATCTGGACCGTGCCGTGTCCGACGCCGGCGATATTGTGGTCTCGGACGGCGCCCTCGAAGCCGGCCAGGACCGCGCCGGGCAGGCGATCACCTCCATGCTCGACGGCGGCAGCCTCACCGTGGTGCTCGGCGGCGGGCACGAAACCGCCTTCGCCAGCTATCTGGGGGTGGCAGCGTCCGAAGCAGTACGCGGCGGCGGGCGGTTAGGCGTCCTCAACCTTGATGCCCACTTCGACCTCCGGCAGGAAACCCGGCCCGGTTCGGGTACACCGTTCCTCCAGATGGCCGAGGCGGAAGCCGCCGCGGGGCGCGAACTTAAGTACGCCGTCGTCGGAATTTCGGAGCCGAACAACACGCGGGCGCTCTTCGTCACGGCGAAGCGGCTGGGCGTGCAATACGTGCTTGACGAGGACTGCACAGCGGAGCGCGTGGAGACGTTCGTCGCGCAGTTCGTGGACAGCGTGGACGTGCTGTACCTGACCATCGACCTGGACGTCCTGCCGGCGTCGGTGGCTCCCGGCGTGAGTGCCCCCGCCGCCTACGGAGTGCCGCTGCCCGTGATAAGTGCACTCTGCCGCCAGGTGGCTGGCAGCGGCAAGCTCCTGCACCTCGATGTGGCGGAGCTGTACCCCAAATTCGACATCGACGGCCGGACCGCCAAGGTTGCGGCCAGGCTGGTGAATACGCTGCTCCGCTAGGCGAAGCTGCACCGCTCCGGGCGGCCGGGCCTGGCTGGCTACGCCTTCAGCAGGTAGCGCCGCTCCGGCCTGCCCACGCCGTATTTGAGCCGGACTTCCAGCACCCCTTCATCGTTGAGGTACTCGAGGTACCGGCGGGCGCTGACCCGGGACGTGCCCAACTGGACGGCGACCTCGTTGGCGGACAGGTCGCCGTCGGCGTCTTTCAGCGCGGCCTCCACGAGCGTCAACGTCTCGATGCTGCAGCCCTTCGGCAGCGGCCGCTCAGTTCGGTCCAGCCCGAACACGCGGTTGACGTCCGACTGCTCCGCCACATCCTTCGACGAGTCCAGGCCCTGGTAGGCACTGCGGTAGTGCTCCAGCCGTTCCTGCAGGTCAGTCTGCGAGAAAGGCTTGATGAGGTAGTGCACAATCCCGCCGCGGAGGGCCTTACGCACCGTGTCCACCTCGCGGGCTGCGCTGATCACCAGCACGTCCAGTTCCGGCGCCACTTCACGCAGCTGGTGCATGAGGTCAAGGCCGTTAACGTCCGGGAGGTGGATGTCGAGCAACACCAGGTCCGGCAGCAGCCGCGCGGTTTCAGTCACAGCCTGGGCGCCCGTGTGGGCCGCTCCCACCACGGCGAACCCGGGCGTGCGCTGGATGAACCCCGCGTGGACTTTGGCCACCATGAAGTCGTCGTCAACAATCAGGACTTTGATCAAGGCTCCATTTTCTTTCTCTTCAGGACAGCCGTGAAAACCGCCCCCTTGTTGTTGGCCACCGCGAGATCGCCGCCGCTGCGCCTGCAGACCACGCGGGAAAGCGCCAGGCCGAAGCCCCTGCTACCCGCGGGGCCGGGTTCCTTGGTGGTAAAACCCTGCCGGAAAATCTCGCCGGTGTCCCCGGCAATGCCCGGGCCACTATCCCGGACGGTGAGCGTAACGCCGTCGGCCGCGTCCTCCACCAGCACCCGCACCACGGGCTCCGGAAGCCCGGCGACGGCGTCGAACGCGTTGTCCACCAGGTTCCCGACGACGGTGGTCAGGTCGCGGGACAGCTCATCGTCAACACGTTCCAGCCCCGATTCGGGGTCCAATTGCAGCGTGACGCCGCGTTCGGTGGCGAGACTGGACTTGGCAATCAGCAGGGCGGCGAGCGCAGGGTCCTGGATGCGGCTGGTGACCTCGTCGTTGAGCCGGGTCCTGTCCAGCGTGACCCCGTTAACGAACTGGACCACCGAATCGTATTCGCCGATCTGGATGAGGCCGGAGATCACATGCAGCTGGTTGGCGAATTCGTGTGCCTGGGCGCGGAGGGTATCGGTGGCCGTCCGCGTGGTGCCCAGCTCGCGCTCGAGGGCGGAGAGTTCCGTGCGGTCGCGCAGCGTGGTGACGGAGCCGATATCCCGTCCGCGGGACCGGATGGGGACGCGGTTCAGCACCACCAGCCGGTCGCCTACCAGAACCAGCCGGTCCGGGCCGGGTTGCTCGCGGGTCAGGACGTCCTTCAGGGCAGGCTCCACGGAAAGGCTGTGCAGCCTCTTACCCACACAGTCAGCGGGGAGCCCAAGCAACGCGCGGGCACTGTCATTGACGACCGTGATCCGCTCGTGCGGGTCGAGGGCCACCACGCCTTCCTTCAGGCCATGCAGCATCGCCTCCCGGTTCTCCACCAGGCCGGTAATTTCGCTGGGTTCCATGCCAAGCGTCTGGCGCTTCACGCGGCGAGACAGCAGCAGTGATCCCGCAATCCCCAGCACGCTCGCCACGCCGAGATAGGTGAGGAGGTTCGGCACGGCATCCCCCAGCCGTTCCAGCGTTGAAGGGTAGTTCCGGCTGATGGACGCAATGCCGATCATCTTCCCGTTGTCGTCCAGGACCGGCACGTGAGCCGACAGGGACTGTGAGCCTGCCCCGCCCACCGGGCCCGTCCAGGCACGGCCTTCCATGACCCTGCTGGCGCCGAGATCCAACGGCTGGGCCAGCAGATTGGGATCGGACGAAGCCACCACCGTGCGGTCAAGCTGAGCGATCGCAACCTGCGAGGACCCTGAAACGGTGCGGACCGACTCCGCCACTGCCGCCAGGCTTGCGCTGCCCCGCGGTTCCGCCGAGGGAAGCAGGGCGCGGACGGCCGGGTTGTTGCCCAGGGCCTCGGCGGCGGAAAGCGCCCGCCGTCCCTCGATCCGCTCAAAAGTTGCAGCGGACTGCGCCAGTGATATCGCCACCACTGCCACCAGGACTGCCAGGACGATCAGCAACTGGAGCAGCAGATACTGCCCTGCGAGGGACATTCCTCTTCGTCGAGTCACTGTGGGTCTTTCGTCTGTTGTGGTGCGCTCCGGTTGATCATGGCGCGGGCGGGGCTACCGGAACTATATCCCCACCGTGCCGGGACTCCTACCTCGGCCAACGCCATCAGTAGAGTCCAGGTGGGAGCACGGAAACGTGAACGCAATGAACTTAACTTTCTCTGCGTACACAAGAGTGATGCCGATCACCCCGCCACCTAGCATCGAATCACCAGTCAGTCTTGCTGAACAGTTTTATTGAGAAGAGGAATATCATGCGCCAGATCCGCGCATTGCGAATCGCCGCCGTCGCCGCCGGCATCGCCCTGATGGCCACCGGCTGCGGTGCCACCGGAAAGACCGCCACCGACTCCACGAGCTCCGGCGCCGCTGCCGGCCCGGTGACCGGGCTCCAGATCATGGTCCCCAACACCCCGGGCGGCGGCTACGACACCACGGCACGCGTTGCCGCCAAGGTCCTCGACGACGAGAAAATCGCCACCAACACCGAGGTCTTCAACCTTGCCGGCGCCGGCGGCACTGTGGGCTTGGCCCGCGTGGTCAACGAAAAAGGCAACGGCGACCTGGCCATGCTCATGGGCCTGGGCGTGGTGGGCGCCAGCTACACCAACAAGTCCGAGTCCAAGCTGACGGACACCACGCCCCTGGCCAAGCTCATCGAAGAGCCCGGCGCGATCATGGTCAACAAGAACTCACCGTTCAAGACCATCGATGACTTGGTCACCGCTTGGAAAGCCGACCCCGGCTCCATCAGTGTGGGCGGTGGTTCCTCCCCCGGCGGCCCCGACCACCTGCTGCCCATGCAGCTCGCCGGTGCCGTCGGAATCGACCCCACCAAGGTGAACTTCGTGTCCTACGACGGCGGCGGAGACCTTCTTCCGGCCATCCTGGGCAACAAGGTGGGCTTCGCGGCATCCGGCGCCGGCGAGTACCTCAAACAGATCGAGTCCGGTGAGGTCCGCGTCCTGGCAACCAGCGGCGAGAAGCGCCTCGCCGGTGTTGACGCACCCACGCTGAAGGAATCCAACATTGATCTGGTGTTCAGCAACTGGCGCGGCCTGGTTGCGCCTCCCGGAATCACCGACGCCGACAAAGCCAAGCTGATCGCCGCCGTGGAGAAGATGCACAGCAGTGCCGCATGGCAGGAAGCCCTTAAGACGCACAGCTGGACCGATGCCTTCATCACCGGCGACAAGTTCGAATCCTTCCTGAAAGAACAGGACAAGCGGGTGGCCGACGTTCTCACGAAGCTTGGCTTGGCGTGAGTTCCTCAACCACATTGGCTGCAAAGCTCAAAGGCCGCTCCGAGCTGGGGGTTGCCCTCCTGCTCGGAGCGGCCGGGGCCGTGGTCATCGCGGACGCGGCCCGCATTGTCACCCCCTATTCCCGGTCTGATCCCGTAGGACCGAAGACCCTGCCGTTCATCGTGGGCGGCCTGCTGCTGGTCTGCGCCGTCATGCTGGCCATCAACGTCCTCCGCGGCGGAAAAGGCGAAGCAGAAGGCGGCGAGGACGTGGACCTGACCCACCCGGCCGACTGGAAGACTGTCCTCCCCCTGGCGGGAGCCTTCATCGCCAACATCCTGCTGATCGACTGGGCCGGCTGGGTGATCTCCGGAACCGTCCTGTTCTGGGGAAGCGTCTGGGCACTGGGCGGCCGGAACTACATCCGTGACGGCCTCATCTCGGTGGCCATGTCCCTCCTGACTTTTTATGGCTTCTACCTCGGCCTTGGCATTGCCCTGCCCGCCGGTCTCCTGGAAGGGATTCTCTGATGGATGTCTTCTCCTCCCTGATGGACGGCTTTGCCACCGCCCTGACCCCCATGAATTTCCTCTACGCCGTCATCGGCGTGGTCCTGGGTACCGCCGTAGGCGTGCTCCCGGGCCTCGGCCCGGCCATGACCGTGGCACTGCTGCTTCCGGTCACCTACGCGCTGGAACCCACCAGCGCCTTCATCATGTTTGCCGGCATCTACTACGGCGGCATGTACGGCGGCTCCACCACTTCCATCCTGCTTAATACGCCGGGCGAATCGTCGTCGGTGGTCACAGCCATCGAAGGCAACAAGATGGCTAAAGCCGGGAGGGCAGCCCAGGCACTTGCGACGGCGGCAATCGGCTCGTTCGTAGCCGGCACCATTGGCACCACACTCCTGGCGGTCTGCGCTCCCATCGTGGTGAAGTTCGCCATCAGCCTGGGCGCGCCGAGCTACTTCGCCATCATGGTTCTCGCGCTGCTGGCGGTCACCGCCGTCCTGGGCTCCTCCCGCCTGCGGGGCTTCGCGTCCCTTGGGCTTGGGCTCGCCATCGGCCTGGTTGGACTGGACTCAGTCACGGGCCAGGCCCGGCTGACGTTCGGCGTGCCGCTCCTGGCGGACGGGCTGGACATCGTGGTGGTGGCAGTGGCCATCTTTGCCGTCGGCGAAGCCCTGTGGGTTGCCGCGCATCTGCGCCGGACGCCGATGCAGATCATTCCGGTGGGTCAGCCCTGGATGGGCAAGCAGGACTGGAAACGCTCCTGGAAGCCCTGGCTTCGTGGAACCGCGTTCGGCTTCCCCTTTGGCGCCCTCCCGGCCGGTGGGGCTGAGATCCCCACCTTCCTCTCCTACGTCACGGAAAAGCGCCTCAGCAAGCACCCCGAGGAATTCGGCAAGGGCGCCATCGAGGGCGTGGCCGGTCCCGAGGCAGCCAACAACGCTGCAGCCGCCGGCACGCTGACCCCGATGCTGGCCCTGGGCCTGCCCACCAACGCCACCGCCGCCGTGATGCTGGCAGCCTTCACGCAGTACGGCATTCAGCCAGGTCCGCAGCTGTTTGAAAGCCAGGGGCCACTGGTTTGGGCCCTGATCGCGAGCCTCTTCATCGGTAACCTGCTGCTCCTGATCATCAACCTGCCGCTGGCTCCCTTGTGGGCGAAGCTCCTGCAAATCCCACGGCCGTACCTGTATGCCGGCATTCTGTTCTTCGCTACCCTGGGCGCCTATTCGGTGAACCTGCAGGCCTTTGACCTGGTGCTCCTGTTGGCACTCGGTGCGCTGGGCTTCATGATGCGGCGTTTCGGGCTCCCGGTTCTGCCGCTCATCCTGGGCGTCATTCTGGGTCCGCGCCTTGAAAAGCAGCTGCGCCAGACGCTGCAGCTGAGCGCCGGCGATCCTGCCGGGCTCTGGGGCGAGCCGATCGCCGTCGGGATCTACATCATTGTGGCGATCATCCTGCTGTGGCCGCTGCTGTTCAAGCTGATCCGGCGGAACCGCCCGGCGCGCAGCTCAGTGCTTCCCGCCAATTCGGGCGCAGCCGACTACAGCGACTGAACAGCCACCGGGCGACCCTACACCCTTGCATTCAGCAGAAAGAAGGAGCAACAAATGACGATCGTCGTGGGATACGTCCCTACCCCTGAGGGCGAAGCGGCGCTGACCCAGGCCATCGAGGAGGCCAGGAAATCGAGCGCCACCCTGCTGGTCATC
This sequence comes from Pseudarthrobacter sp., assembly GCA_039932075.1. Classification (GTDB taxonomy): domain Bacteria; phylum Actinomycetota; class Actinomycetes; order Actinomycetales; family Micrococcaceae; genus Arthrobacter. The sequence goes on from JBDTQQ010000047.1 coordinate 9,147, forward strand.
AACTCCTCCAAGGGCGATGCCCTGGTGGATAACCGGTACGCGCAGGAAGACGAAATGCAGAGCATTGAGGAACGCCTGGCGTCCCATGGGATTGACCATGTCATCAAGCAGCCGGTCCGCGGCCACGACGCAGCAGCCGAGGTCCTTGACGCCGCCGAGGAGCATAATGCCGAGCTGATTGTGATCGGTCTGCGCCGCCGGACCCCCGTGGGCAAACTGATCATGGGGAGCACGTCTCAGCGGATCCTGCTCGAGGCCGATTGTCCCGTCCTGGCGGTGAAGGCGGGCGCAGGCGGCTAAGGAAGCGTAAGTTTCCAGCTGGCGACTTTGAGCCCTTGGCGCCCGGTTCGGGCCGACGGGCTCCGGCTTCCGGCTGGCCCCTCCAGATCGAAGCTTGTTCGCGAATCCCCGCCATCAAGGCGGGGTTCTGCGAACAAGCTTCGGTTGTTTGGTGCCCGGCTACGCTAAATGGCAGTCATCTGACATCCTTCAATCAGCCCGTTATACTTGAAGGTATGACTACAGCCATATTGGAACGCCCCCTGACCGCCGTTGCGGCCAACGAGGCCTCAGACGCCCGGTCCCTCGACCTGCAGTTTGCCACTGCCGACGAGATGCACGAAGGACTGGACAACGCGGTTGCCACCCTGATCGAAACTGCCAAGGAAGCGGCCTGCGGAATCCTTGTGACCCGGCTGCGCCCCGGCCGCTTTACTGTTGCCCTGGACGAGTCAGTCCCCTTCGGCGAGACCTACGAAGCCATGGCGGCCTAATTTCACCCAACGCCGACAAAAAAGTCCCCGCCTCCCGATTAGACCGGGCGGCAGGGACTTTTTTGCGTTCAGTGTCAGCTTCGCCGAACCTGCACGCCATCGGATTTCAGGAAGAGTTGCTCCTCTGACGGCCCGGCCGGCACGAGCCACAACACATTTCCACTCTGCGATACTTCCTCAACCTCGCCCGCCGCAATGACGTGAGCGTGTTTGATGATTTCAACCCGGTCCCCGGCCTGGAATGTTCCCCAATCCGAGATGACGATGGAATGTGCGTTGCGTCTCGAAAGGACAG
>JBDTQQ010000048.1:0-10189 GCA_039932075.1 Pseudarthrobacter sp.
TTGTCACAATCACCACTGAAACGCCGATAATCTACATTATGTCAAGTAGTCAGTTTCTAGCCCGGCCCCGTCGGCCGAGGACAACGAATCATGGCGTGTAGCCCACCGGATCACCGCCTGGGTCTGCGCCGGACACCGGCGCTGGCTCGGCACGCCACAGCACGACATCCGGGCCCTGCCCGAACTCATCGCCGCCGAACGCCACTACCGCCGGGACCTCGCCCCGCGCGGCGTCCTCGTCCAATCCCCCATCCTGGAGTGGGCCAGCGAATGCGCCATCACCATGTTCAACGCCATCGCCGGAGAGATCGAGAGGAATCCCTCCCGCATGGGAGGCGCTACGCCATCCAGCACGCCGCTGGCTCAAGCCTGGAAAATCTGGGGCAGATAGCCCACCGGCCACGGCAACCCGCTCAGCGACAGTGGGCCTCAGCCCGCCTCCCCTGAACTCACCCTCGTGGGGACAAGACGGCCGTGCGTTCCATACGGAATGGCCAACTAAATTGAGACGGTTCTTACCCGATCCGTCTCAATTTATCTGGCCTTTTCCCACGTCAAGGTGGCCAACTAAATTGAGACAGGACACTCGCGGCTGGTCGTTCAACTGGTTGGCCCTCCTGGGCGGGTAACTTGCGTCAGGACAGGCGTGAGCGCCAGCGGCGAATCTCACTTGTGAACTCGGAGGTTTGTCCCGAATCTGCCCACAGTTGGGCCAGTTCGTTTCGTGTTGCGTCCTCCATTCGGTCAAGCACGGCCGCGGCCTTCGTGTGTAAGTGTCCAGGCAAAGGATCAGCCGTTCGTGGCCAAGGTTCAGGGGCGTAGGCGGCCTCGCTGCTGCGTCGTCATTGCCAAAAAGTGATCCATCCCATGCGCTTATTGACAGTGCTCCCTGAGTCGATTGTTCGGCCGCCGCGGCCGCCGGTATGCGGCTTAGCTGAGGTTCTTGCACGCACGCCAGCGATCGCAAACCTCGCCGCCTCCCCCGAAACTGTCCATCCATCGCAATTACTGGTGGCCGCACGCTCTCCCCCCACAGCTGCCAACTCCCCCACAGCCGTCAGGTCGAATTCGGCACGATCTGGAGTGAGGCCGTGGGAGACTTCCAAGCATGGTCGCTGCCGCTTTCTACTTCGCGACCCTGGACGGCCAAGCGACGGCCGATGAGGCTCTGGTGGACTCCAATGCCTCGCCGTGCTGTTTTTGTGAATCGGCCGGGCTCTTGAATTAAGAATTCGTTTGAACACACCCGTGAGTGACTGTCCGGACGTTGCCGGGAAGGTTTCGACACTTACGAACGGCCGATCAGCTCGGCCACACGATCGATTTCTTCCTCCAGATTATAGAAATGCACGGACAGCCGGATGTTTCCGGCACGAATGGAGGCGCGTACGTTGGCCTGGTGAAAGCGAGCCAGGACTGCTTCGGTGTCGCCGACCTGGACGGAGACGATGGTTGAGCGGTTCTCGTCTGGAAAATGATGGAAGGATAAGCCTTGCGCCGAGAGCGCGTCCTGCAGACGCAGCGTCAGTTGCGAATTGCGTTCCAGCAGCGTGTCGGTGCCGAACCGGCTGAAGATGCTCAGTGAAGCTGCGTCAGCCACGGCAGGAAACCACGCCAGCGATGTGTCCAGCTTCGAGGCAGAGGGTGACAGATCCATGGCTGGACCGTAAAAACTCTCTGCCGGCTTTCGAGCCGCCTTCCACCCGGGGCCAACGGGCCGGATTCTATGCAGGAGATCGCGACGAACGTAGAGGTAGCCCATTCCCCCGGAGCCAAGCAGGAATTTGTGGCTCGCCGAGGCCAGGAAATCGACTCCGTCGCGCACGACGTCCAACGGGACGGCCCGGCAGCCTGGCAGGCGTCGACGAACAACCATGCTCCGGAGTTTGCCGCTACGTTGCTGATGGCCCGCAGGTTGGCGCGATAACCAGTTGCCGATTGAACGGCACTCACAGCGAGAAGGCGCGTACCGCCGTCGGCAGCTTGTCTGAACTCCTCGGCCGACATTCCGTCTCCCCCGGGGAGCCACCGTGCGAACTTCGTAACCACGCTCCCGCAGCATAAGCCACGGGTAGTAGTTGGATGTGAACTCGTTCTCGGCGACCACCACGTTCTCGCCATGCTTCGCCGTCGGTAGATTGGCGGCCACGATCCCGGCAGCCGTGCTCACCGCCGGAACGATGGCGATCTCCCCCGCTGCAGCGCCGATTATCGCGGCGAAGCAGACTCGCGCCTCCTCCCCTGCCCGTTCCGCCTCCGTCCAGTCGAACCGGCCCGAGGACCAAAGCTCAAGCGCCCGTTCATAGGCTTCCCGCGCCGGCGCTGACCCAACGTTCATGCTGGCCGTGTTGAAGTAAATCGTGTCTTGGAGCCCGGGGAAAAGCTGACGGATTTCAGCAGCTTCCATGAAGCCACTCCTCATCTGGAACGGAATCAAACAATCCTATTGCGGCCGCTTAAGCACCGCCAGACGCCTATGCATATCGTGGATCGCCGGCTCAACCAGCCGCCATCGCGGCCTTGCCGGCGTTCCGCCGTCGAAGGTCTGGATTAGACGGCGGGAGCAAGTAGTCCGTCCGGAAAAGTCGGGTACATCCTACGCATGCGCGGAGGACGCCGAGATCTTAGTGTCGTTGCATGGCGGCATGCTGGGTAGTCTGCTTTCCACATTACTGGGCAGATCAGTGTCGATCTTTCCGCCAAATGGAGACAGCGGCATTCTTCAGTTCAGTTCTTGGCTCTTAGGACGTCAAATGCTGCAAGCCCTCATCCCCCGGACCCAGGAAGAAGCGTTGCAGGACGCACCGGGCAGGCCGGTGATCATGCTCAGGCCTGCTCCCGTCAGGGTTCGTTCCATCATCGGAAATGCCATCGCCTATACGGTCACGCACGTATTGGTTGAGTGGGACGCGGAGGAAAAGCACCACCTCCGGTGGGAGGCCAACTGGCTGGTACACCGAGTGCAGTAGGGCCCTTGGGCGACGTGGTCTCCCCGACAAGTAGCGCGCTGGGAAAACTCGAGTACCCGCTACGCATGTGTACCTGCAGTGCTCGGAACTAGTGTCCTAGGCAAGGTGACACTTCGGAGTGGCTGGCTTCGAGGCACCGGGCTGGGGGCAGATTTACCCTTTCTCCTCCTTCCTTGGCTGTCACCTTCCTGACTCCGTCAGGTCTGCCCTGCACGTTCGGCTACCTCGCGAGGTACGCATGAGAAAACCGGCCACTTCCCGTTCAACTGCCCCGGCACCAGTCTTCTTCGACGCCAGCGGAAACCGTTGGCGAAGGATCGTCAGCTGCCTGATTGCCGGGGTACTGCTGATGCTCCTGTCCCTCGTCTACATTCTTCCGGCGGCCACCGCTCCCGTGCATCAGGGCCTCCAGAACCAGGCGGCAGATTACCCGCGCCGCCTCCTTGGCTTGCAGGATTTGGAGAGCATCCCGAAGATCGGGTTCCGGGAGGGCACCGCAATTTTTCATCGGATCGTGCTGGTGGAACCCAAAGATGGCGAGCTGCTACTGAAGGATCCCTTCAGCGACAGGGTATGGCGGGAAGCCACCGCTGGTGAGAAGGCGGTGATAGGCAGCAGCCGTTACGCGGTGGAGGCCTATGGGCGTGCGAAGGATCATACGCTCATGCTGACTTTCGACGACGGGCCTGACCCCCGCTTCACCCCTGAGATCCTGGACCTGCTGTCCAAGGAGGGCGTGCCGGCCACCTTCTTCCCTATCGGCGATAACAACGTCAAATATCCAGACATCTTCCGGCGCATAGTCAGTGAAGGTCACATGGTAGGGAACCACACCGAGTCCCACATTGACTTCTGGGCTCACGACGACGCCTACAACCGTCAGCAGATCATCGGAGCGGACCGGGTGATGCGGGCCACCGACAATTACCAAACCAGACTCTTCAGAATTCCCACGGGTAACCCGGAAAACAATACGTTGGCGCTTCTGCAGGCGCAGCAGCTCGGGTACATCCACGTCAACATGGATCTCGACACCAGGGACTGGGAATACGCACCCGGTGTTCCCATTCCAGTTCCGACGCTAGACGGCCAGGGCCACGTTATCCTGGTCCACGACGGGGGTGGGGACCGTACCGCCACCGTCAAGATGCTGGAAGCGTTCATCCCCGCAGCCAAAGCGCAGGGCTATACCTTCACAACTATGCAGTCAATGTTGCCTGACGAATTTATCCCGCAGCACAACGTTGCCGCCGGCGTCGAGGACACCATGACCTTGGCGGCGCTGACAACTTACCTGGTCACTCCCAACATCGTCCTGACTTGGTTGTTCTGGTTTGGCATCGGATCCCTGACCATCCTGACGTTCCTCTTCGTGGTTCTGGCCCTGATCAATAACGGGCGGCAGAAGCGACGCCGCTGGGATGACGTGGACGAGAAAGACTGGCCGTTCGTCAGCGTGGTCCTGCCGGTCTTCAACGAAGAACTGGTGGTCACCAAGACCCTTGACGCCCTCAGGGCGAGCGACTACCCCCGCTTGGAAGTCGTCGCCATCAACGACGGGTCAACTGACGGCACCCTCGCCGTCCTCACGGATTACGCCACAACGTGGCCCTCCCTTCGCGTTATCGACCAGGCCAACGGCGGCAAATCAGCAGCCAGTAACAACGGGATCGCCCGGTCACGCGGTGAGGTCGTCGTAACGCTAGACGGCGACACGCTTTTCGAGCCGCAGACCATCAAGATGTTCGCCCGCCACTTTCTCGCACCCCGGAACGGCAAGGAAGTCGGGGCAGTCGCGGGTCACGTCAAAGTCGGGAACCGCCGCAATCTCATCACCGCCTGGCAAAGCCTGGAATACCTCTCCGGAATCTGCGTCACGCGCATGGCCGAGGGCCTGATGGGCGCGATTTCGATCGTTCCGGGAGCCTGCGCAGCGTGGCGCAGGGAAGCTCTCGTCAAGGCTGGCGGCTACTCCCATGACACGCTTGCTGAAGATGCTGACCTGACGCTTTCGCTGCAACGCCTTGGCTACAGCATCGTCCAGGAAAACGCGGCAGTTGCGTGGACTGAGGCACCCTTGACAGTCAAAGGGTTGTTCAAACAACGGCTCCGCTGGACTTACGGCAACATCCAGACTCTGTACAAGCACCGCAAGATGCTCTTCAACCCCAGGTACGGGGCCCTCGGCATGCTCACCATGCCCTACGCCCTGATCTCGGTCCTTGTCCCGCTCGTCTTCATGCCCCTGACAGTCATTGTTGCGATCAACAGCCTGATTCGCGGCGAATGGGAGGCCATCGCCATCTTCTCGGCCTTCGTCGCTGCAACTCATATGCTCATTTCCATGGTTGCCGTCCTGATGGTCCGCGAAAACGTCCTGCACCTCCTTATCGTGCCGATCTACCGGCTCATCTACGAGCCGCTCCGGGCGTATGTGGTGTTCGGGTCCGCCCTGTTGGCCCTGCGGGGCACCGCGGTTGGCTGGTACAAGCCCGAACGAACCAACAGCGTCACCCTCCCCGCCATGCCGGCACTGACTGCCCCTGCTGCCGTACCGGCCCTGGCAACGCCGGATTCGCTGACCCTCCAGGATTCCCTATAGGTCCACCGGAGAGCCTGCGTTACGCTGATCGACCCCAGAACTACGCACGTGGAAGTGCAGCTAGGTGGCCTCAGTACATGCCAAAATTCTTCCGGCAGGGCTGGCCCCTGATATTGCTCATGGCAGTTGCAGGGCTTGCCGGCTGCGCTTCGACGGCCCCTGACGAACCAGGCCCGGAGGTGAAAACAACGGACAACACCATCACGCCCGGGTGGTTCGGCGGATATCTGGACGTCACGATACTCCCGGGCCTGCGCCTTGAGGAGTCGCCGCCGCCCGGCAAAGTCACTACTCTCCTCGCCTTTGTCACCTCCGACCCTGCCCGGCCCTGTGAACCTTCCTGGGGCGGCTTTTATGATCTCGACCGGGCGGGCGAGAAGCTTGCACTCGATGCCCAAGTAGAGACCTTCCGCAAGGCCGGCAACGACGTCGCCGTTTCTTTCGGCGGCCAGCGCGGCACCGAACTGGCCGCAGCCTGCACAGACGCGGATGCTCTGGTTCAGGCCTACACAACGGTCATCACCAGATACGGGATTAACACCCTGGACCTGGACATCGAAGGCCCAAGTGCATCAGACCGTGCCGCTGCAACCAGACGCGCTGCGGCAATCGCGCGCCTTCAGGCGGAGCGAGCCACCGACACACCACTCAGGGTCTGGCTTACTCTTACCGTCTCACGGAACGGGTTGACGCCGGCAGCTGTGACCTCCGTTGAAACCATGCTGGAGGCGGGGGTGGAACTCTCCGGCATCAACATCATGACCATGAACTTCGGCCCGCTTGCACCCGGAACGAGTATGCGGGACACCGCGGTTGGCGCAGCCGAAGCCACCCATCGGACGCTGGCAGCGCTATACGGAAAAGCTAACAGGCCGGTCGACGACGCTGCCCTCTGGAACAGGATCGGTTTGACGCCGATGATTGGGGTCAACGACGTTGAGGGCAACGTCTTCACCTTGGATGACGCCAAGCGACTGAGCAGTTTTGCGCTTGAACGGGGCATAGGCCGGATGTCCATGTGGTCGCTCAACAGGGATGCCGCCTGCAATAGCGCGGCCCAGGGCCAGGCGCACAGCAGTGTCGCCAGTGACTGCAGCGGTATTGCGCAGGAACCGGGCATGTTCGCGAAGGTGCTGGGAAGCGCACTATCTAATCAGCCTTAAGGACAGGCCAGTGCCCGGACAGGGCTTTTGGCCGCCGGCATGAGTCAGAAATTCTGGAGGAGGCAAAGAATGAGACGAGCGATGTTATCGGCAGCAGGAATACTGGTGGTTGTCCTGGTGGCCCTTGCCAGTATCGGCACGTCCTCCCGGGCTGCAGGCGAAACCCTCATGGCAAATACCTTTATCACGGCCTACACCTGGCAGGACAACACGCCCCCGGGTTCGCCCGAAATCAGCAACCCCGTTCTGCATGCGCAGGCAGGAGGAACCGGAACATATGAGGACTCGGTGACCATCGCCGTCGGGCATTCCAGGGCGACCGGCCAGGACGTCCTCGATCTCCCCGCGGGCACCCGGATCTATCTGCCGGATGTAAGGCGCTACTTCATTGTTGAAGACACCTGTGGGGACGGACCTGCCCCCGAGAACGGTCCATGCCACACCGGTGCGCATGAGCAGGGCAACGCGTCCCTGTGGATTGACATGTGGATCGGCGGAGGCGGGGAAAATGCCTCGTTCGTGAATGAATGTACCCGTGCAGTTACGGGGGTACGCGCGGGGCTGCTCAACCCGGCCCCCACCTACGCCGTAGCGCCCGGAGCGGGGGTCATACATGACGGCAAATGCGACTCAGGCTACGGCAACGGGATCGTTGCCAGATAGCGCCGGCCAGCACCCACGCTAGGCTCGAAACCATGACTTCCTCCACCCAGCAGAAATCACTCCGGGGCAGCACGCCCGCCATAGCGGCCGCCGCGCTGGCCGACGCCGTCCTGATCCTCGTTTTCGCCGCGATCGGGAGGGACGCGCACCAACGAACTGACGTCATCATCGGGGTCTTCCTCACTGCCTGGCCATTCCTGACCGGCGCCGCTCTCGGCTGGCTCGTGGCAAGGGCCTGGCGGCGTCCCCTGTCACTTCCCGCGGGCGTGGCAATCTGGCTGGGCGCGGTAGGGGGCGGCATGATCCTGCGGGCAGTAACGGGCCAAACAGTGGTGCTCGCCTTCATCATTGTGGCGCTCGTAAGCCTGGGGCTGTTCCTGGTGGGCTACCGTGCACTCCTTGCGCTCGTGCGCAGGCTAAGGAAGTCCTGACACCGCGCACGGCACGCGCCGCGCCCAGGACTCACCGGCGCGGCCATGTAATAGGCTGGCAAGACTACAGACACTTTGCCGGGGCACCGCTACGGCCTACAAATCCGGAAGGATTGAACCAGTGATCACCGCATTCGTTCTGATCAAGACCGACGCTGCACGCATCCCGGAAACCGCCGAGGAGATTTCCGCGATCCAGGGAATCAGCGAGGTCTACTCCGTAACGGGAGAGTGGGATCTGATCGCCGTCGCCCGCGTGGCACGCCACGAGGATCTTGCCGATGTCATCGCAGACAAACTCTCGAAAGTTCCGGCTGTGGTGCACACCACCACCCACATCGCCTTCCGGGCATACTCCCAGCACGACCTCGACGCTGCCTTTGCGCTGGGTTTCGAGCAGTAGCGCGTCCCTGAACGAACAAATGGCGGGCCCGGCTGATCAGCCGGGCCCGCCATCTTGTTGAGAGGAGCTAAGGCCGGGTGAGCGCTACCCACTTGTCCAGGACAGCGGCAGCCGCACCCGAGTCAATTGACTCTGCAGCACGGTCCAACGCCGCACGCATGCGGTCCAGGAACGGCCCATCCGCCGTAACATCAAATGCCACCAGGCCGGCCGCCGCATTGACTAACACGGCGTCCCGGGCCGCTCCCGCTTTGCCGGCCAGGACATCACGCACGACGGCGGCGTTCGCTTTGGCGTCTCCGCCGCGGAGTTCCTCCACAGTCGCCGGACGGATGCCGAGATCGGCAGGTGAAAACGTCAACTCGGTGACCGCGCCATCACGGATCTCCCAGACTGTGGATGGACCCGTTGTGGTCAATTCGTCCAGCCCGTCATTGCCCCGGAAAACGAGGCCACGGCTCCCCCGGCGGGCCAGGACGCCGGCAACGAGTGGCGCCATCCTGGCATTGGCAACCCCAACAGCCGAGGCCTGCACCCGGGCTGGATTGGTCAGCGGTCCCAGAAAATTGAAGGCGGTAGGGATGGCCAGTTCCCGGCGGGGCACGGCGGTGTGGCGGAAGGAAGGGTGGAAGACCTGCGCGAAGCAGAACGTTATGCCGGCCTCCGCCGCATTGCGCGCCACGTGGACCACCGGGAGATCGAGCCTGACCCCCAGTGCCTCCAGTACGTCGGCGGAGCCGGAGGAAGACGAAGCTGCACGGTTGCCGTGCTTTACGACCTTCGCCCCCGCGCCGGCCGCTACCAGGGCGGCCATGGTGGAAATGTTGACCGTGTTGAGCTGGTCCCCGCCGGTGCCCACAATGTCCAGCTTCTCGCCGGGAATGCTGATGGGCGTTGCGTGGCGAAGCATCGCCTCCACCAGGCCCGCAATTTCGTCGACTGTTTCACCCTTGGCACTGAGGGCAACCAGGAATCCTGCTATCTGGGAGGGCGCTGCCTCGCCGGACATGATCCTGTCCATGGCCCACGCGGTGCTGTCCGCGGTGAGATCGGTGCCGGTGATGAGCGCTGAGATGAGCCGGGGCCAGGTGTAGCTGTCCGCGGGGGAGGTTGCCTGAGAAGTCACCTCCTGATGCTATCGAGCCACCCAAGCCCTGACCAACGTGAACGTCTCTTGGAACTTTTCAGGGCAATTTCGCGTCTTTGTAGAAAAAGTCCCCCCAAAAGGCGGTTCGCGTTGGGAAGTACGGACTTTTATAGACATAATGTCTATGTGACATCTGCGACCCATGCCCCCAGTACCCCGGCGCACCCGACGCTGAACCGCCCCAACATGGTTTCTGTAGGAACCGTTGTTTGGCTGTCCAGCGAGTTGATGTTCTTCGCCGGTCTCTTCGCCATGTACTTCACACTGCGCTCCACGAGCGGACAGATGTGGGCCGAAGAGACAGCCAAGCTCAACTTTCCCTTTGCGCTCGTTAACACCATCGTCCTCGTGGCCAGTTCCTTTGCTTGCCAGATGGGCGTCTTCGCCGCCGAACGGCTGCAGCCCCGCAAGACGGGCGGACCCTTCCAGTTCGCCCGCTGGGGCATGAACGAGTGGTTCACCCTGACCTTCATCATGGGCGCCATCTTCGTCGCAGGCCAGAGCACGGAATACGCCATGCTTGTTTCAGAGCACGTCTCGCTCTCATCCAACGCGTATGGCTCGGCCTTCTACATCACCACCGGCTTCCACGGCCTACACGTTATTGGCGGCCTCGTAGCCTTCCTCTTCATTATCGGACGTTCGTTCGCGGCGAAGAAGTTTGGCCACTTTGAGGCGACGTCCGCAATCGTCACGTCGTACTACTGGCACTTCGTGGATGTTGTTTGGATCGGGCTCTTCCTGGTCATCTACGTCCTGAAGTAGTCAAGCTTTGATTCCTTTTCTACAAGAGGCAGAATTTCAAGAAGCG
>JBDTQQ010000049.1:0-10123 GCA_039932075.1 Pseudarthrobacter sp.
CTCACCGAGCGGTCCGCTGTCCACGTAGATGTTCCGGGCCACGCGGTCAGGCCGGGCGTCCGCCACACCGTGGATCACCGCGCCGCCCCCTGAGTGCCCCACCAGGACCACCTTGCCGTCGAGGCTATCCACAACGTCCACGACGGCGGCAATATGGTCCTTCAGGGTGATGCCGTGCCGCCGTGCGTCCACGGATTCAAGGCCGGGAAGAGTCAGGGGATGGGTGGTGTGCCCCGCCGCCTCCAGGGCAGGTGTCACCTCCTCCCACGATGACGCGTCCAACCAGAACCCGGGTACCAGGATGATGTCCATGAACCGAACCCTACTCCGCGGCACCTGCCCCAAGTAAGGCACCGGAAAAGGTTCCCGGCAACGCCGGGGCGGTCAGGCCGCCGTCGCGCATCACGGCAACCGCGTCCGTCAGCGGGACGAACTCGGTGTCGTGCGTGACCATCACGGTGGCCACCTGAAATTCGTCGGTGACCCGGCGCAGCAGCCCGACGATCGAGGCGCTGCGCTCATGGTCCAGCGCCGCCGTCGGCTCATCCACCAGCAGCACTCGGGGTGCACCCATCAGCGCACGGGCGATGTTCACCCGCTGCCGCTGCCCGCCCGAAAGCTGGTGCGGCCGCTTATCCGCGGACGGACCCAGCCCCACGAGGCCCAGCAGATCAAGCGCCCGGGAACGCGCGGCCTTCAGCGGCTTCCCGCGCAAATGGTGGCCAATCATCAACTGCTCGACGGCGGTGAGCGAGGCCAGGAGGTTGGGCTGCTGGAAGATGATGCCCACCTTCTCCCGGCGAAGCGCGGTCAGTTCCGTGTCCTTCAGACCCGCCGTGGTGATCCCGTCAATCACCACCTGCCCGGACGTGGGGCGGACCAGAGTGGCGGCCACCGCGAGGAGGCTGGACTTGCCCGAGCCGGACGGCCCCACCAGCGAGACCATCCGTCCGGCCGAAACGGACAGGCTCACAGTGTCCAAGGCCTTGATGGTGCCGCCTCCGTCCGGGTACTCGAGGGTGACGTTGTCCAGGGTTAGGGGGAAAGCAGCGCCGGCAGGGGCGAGGGGCGTAGCTGTCAAAGGAGAGGCAGACATAAGGGAGAACCTTTCGGGAGGAGGAGAGGGGTTTTCAGTTGCCGCCGAGGGCGATCAGCGGGTCCACCGTGGTGACCCGCCGGACCGCCAGCGCGGCGCCGGCCAGGCCGAGGGCGACGATCACCAGCACGGGCAGCAGCGTGGTGGCGGGAGTGACGAGGAACGGTGCGGCCTGCGCCGCTGCGAATCCGCCCAGCACACCGACCGCCCCGCCGAGCCCCGCGCCGGCCACCAGCACAATTGCGGCCTGCGTGATGGCATCACGAAGCACGTAACCACCGGACGCGCCCATGGCCTTGAGGACAGCGATGTCCCGGGTCCGCTGGACGGTCCACACGGTCAGGAAGGCCACAATCACGAGGGCCGAAATCCCGTACAGGAACGCCTGCATGAGCATCAGCGAACCGTTCTCGCTCTTGAACGAACCGAGCGCCTGGAACGAACCGGTGCGGCTGGCGCTCACGGTGCCCGCCATCGCATTGGCAGCCGCCTCGTCCACCACAGCCCCGTCCTGATGGGTGACCGCGACGACGGTGGCCACCGGCGGATTCCCCGCAGCGCTGCCGTCTCCCGCAGCGCCGCCGCTAACCGGTGAAATATGGGCCACCTCAGTCCAAGTCTGCAGCGCCGTCCACACCACACCGGTGTGGGAATACCACTGGTCATCGACGACGGCGGCGACGGTCAGCTCAGTGCCACCCACCGTGGCGGGGTCACCGACCTCGAGCGACAGGTCTGCCGCAACGGTGGAGCCGATCACGAGCGTCCCGGCCCGGACCGGGAAGGGCGCCAGCTGGCCGTCCGGCGCAACGCCGAACACCGCCACATTGGTGGTGCCGCCGTCGCCGGCCTGGAGCCGGGACTGGCTGATGCCCAGGGCTTCGGCCCGGGCCACTCCCGGGACGTGCTGCCAGCTGTCCACCTGCGCGGCGGTCACCTCGCTCTCGGTAAAGGATGCCGTGGGCCGGTTGGTGCCGGGGGCGCCGAAAACGATGCTGTCCACCGGCCGGGACGCATCCGCGGCGCCAGCTCCCAGCTTCCCAATCGCCGAGGTCGACTGATCGCCCAGGCCGGCAGTCAGCCCGGACAGCAGCACCAGGAGCAGCGTCACCAGGGCCACCACGCCGCCCATCAGGGCAAACCGGCCTTTGGCGAACCGGATGTCACGAATAGCGAGAAACACGTTGTACTTCCTTCAGTGGGGGTGGATTTCGTTCTCAATCCACTCTCCCGCGCGGCGGCGCAGCCCACATCGGGCAAGTGATTGAGCCGGAGGGGACGAAGGGTTGAGCCGCAGGTCAACCTTTTGATTGATCCGCCCGCGGACTATGGCGCCTAAGCTGAGGGAATGCCTGCCGCAGACCCACAGACCACCCCGTCGGGGGCCGCCGTCCTGCGGTTCCTGCGGGTAACGCTGCACGTCGGGTTTGCGGTGCTGCTGCTCGTCGCCATCCTGCGGCTGCACCTGGCGGACGGACCGGCCGACGCCGGCACTCCCGCAGGTGCGCGGCGCTACCTTTGGTCCGCGCTCGCCGGCGCCCTGGCCGGGACCTACCTCGCCGGCACCTTGCTGGAGAAGCGGTACGCTTCCGGCCGCTCGACGTTTAATCCGCACCCTTACGCTCTGCTGTGGTTGGGCCTGGTCACTGCGCTCTGGGGCGTCCTGCTCGCCGGCAGCGCGGAGTTCTCCTGGGTCGCTTTTCCGCTGTTCTTCCTGCACCTGCATGTGCTGCCCCGCCGCATCGCCCTGGTCACGATTGCCTTCATGACGGTGGCTGTGGTGGCCTCACAGAGGGTGGCCAGCGGGCTGCCGTCGCCTACCCTGCCGATGGTGCTGGGCCCGGCCCTGGGTGCCGGGTTCGCCGTGGTCACCGGGCTCGCCTATCGGGCACTTTACCTCGAGGGGGAGGCACAGCGGCTGGCCGCGGACGAGCTCCGGCGGACGCGCGCCGAGCTGGCCAGAACACAGCACGACGCCGGGGTCGCCGCCGAGCGCGAACGCCTGGCCCGCGAAATCCACGACACCCTCGCCCAGGGCCTCTCCAGCATCGTCCTGGTGGCACGCGCCGCGGAGAAGTCCCTGGCCGGCGGTGACCTTGCCGCCGCCGCCGAACGGTTCGCGCTGGTCCAGCAGACTGCGTCCGAAAACTTGTCCGAGGCCCGCAGTTTTGTCCGCGGCCTTACGGCGCCCCGGCTCCAGGAGTCGTCGTTGCCCGACAGCCTTAAAAGGCTCTGCGGCGAAACCGAAACGCTGGCAGCCGCGCGGGGCGACGCGCTCCGCTGCCGGTTCGAACTGGTGGGGGACGCCGCGGAACTGCCGCCGCAGTACAGCGTCACGCTGCTCCGCGCCGCCCAGGCCAGCCTCGCCAACGTGAGGCTGCACGCAAAGGCGCGTACCGCCGTCGTGACCCTCGCGTTCCTCGGCGACGAGGTCACGCTGGACGTGTACGACGACGGCACGGGCTTTAAGCCCGACGCGTCGGGTCCCGGCGTGGCTGTCCGGGTGGACGGAAGCGGATTCGGGCTGCGCTCGCTGGCCGCCCGGGTGGGGGAACTGAACGGTTCACTGGAGGTGGAGTCGGCGCCGGGGGAGGGGGCCGTCGTCGCGGTCCGGCTGCCTCTGACCAGGGAGGCACTCCCGGGACAGGAGTTCGCCGGCGAGGCGTTCATGGGGGAGATGCCGCCTGGCGGCGCCCCCGGCCCGGCGGGGGAGCAGCACTGATGGGAACGTTGCGCATTCTGCTCGTGGATGACCACCCTGTGGTCCGTGCCGGACTGCGCGCCATGCTCACCGAATTCGAAGACTTCAGTGTGGCCGCCGAGGCTGCCGACGAGGACGCCGCCGTGCGCGAGCTCACCCGGCTCCGGGCCCTGGGGGAGCGCGTGGATGTGGTGCTGATGGACCTGCAGATGGGCGCGGGAATGGACGGCGTCACTGCGACGGCGGCCATCCGGAAACTGGATTCCGCGCCGCCGGTCCTGATCCTCACCACGTATGACACCGAGGCGGACATCCTGGCCGCGGTGGAGGCAGGCGCCAGCGGCTACATGCTCAAGGACGCGCCGCCGGAGCAGATCCGCCAGGCGGTGCTTTCCGCTGCGGCGGGCCAGACAGCGTTGGCGCCCAAGGTCGCGGCGCTGCTGATGTCGCGGATCAGCAGCCCGGAAACCGCCCTGACGCCGCGCGAGGTGCAGCTGCTGGAACTGCTGGCGACCGGCCTGACCAACAGGGCCATCGCACGCCAGCTCTTCATTTCCGAGGCAACTGTCAAAACCCACTTGGTGCACATCTTCGGCAAGCTCGGCGTGGATAACCGCACATCCGCGATCGCCCTGGCTGCCCAGCGCCGGATCATCCGTGCGCCGGGGACGTAGCGGGCTGACGGAGTGCGCGGGCACCACAGCGCAGGATCAGGCGTTGTTGGCGTCCCGCAGTTCGGCCATGGCTTCGGCGACGAGCCGCGCCCGTTCCGCGCCCAGGATGTCCACGAAGTTGGCATAGACCAGCCCGGCGACAAAGCAGACCAGTTTATTGGCGGTTTCAGTGCCCTGGGTGCTGAGTTCAAGGTAGACCACCCGGCGATCCTCGACGCAGGGGCTGCGCTGGACCAGGGACCGTTTTGCCAGCCTGTCGGCTATCTTCGTGAAACCGCCGTTGCTGAACGCCACTTCCCTGGCCAGTTTCGCCATGGGCATCCGCGCGCCGGGAGTGCGGACCAGCCGGAGGAGCGTCTCAGCCTCGGCCGGTTCCAGGGAGAACGCAGAAGAGACTTCCGCGTGCACCTTCTTGTTGGTGTTCTGGAAGCCCTCGATGACCAGCCCCCACTGCGAAATCACATCAAGATCCCCGGTGGTCGGGGTGTGCTTCTGCGTGGCCGGCATGGAATCCCTTTCCACGCCCATAATACGCTCCACGTAGATGTCCTTCTCGTAAGTCCTTCAACTGTCAGGACGGCCGCTGGAGCCTCCTCTTTAACAACGAAAACCGGTGCTTTCGGCGGGCGTTTGGCCCGCCGAAAGCACCGGCGCTCGGGGGGTGCGTAAGTTACGCGGCCACAGATGCCTCGGCGCGGACGGCTTCGAGGGCCTTGGTCCACGGGATGAGCTGGTCCAAGACCGGTGCGAGCGACTCGGCCTGCAGTTCGGTGGGCTTGAAGACGGAGAAGTTCTCGAAGTCAGTGAAGAGGGAGAACATGCCGGTCTTCTGGACGTGGGCGATCTGCAGCTCGGACAGGATGCCGCGCAGGTGCTCAACGGCGCGGACGCCGAACGCGGAGCCGTAGGAGACGATGCCGGCTGCCTTGTTCGCAAACTCGGCGTTCAGGTAGGACAGGGCGTTGGCCAGGGCCGGCGCCACGGAGTGGTTGTACTCGGGGGTGATGAAGACGTAGCCGTCGAACTCGGCGATCTTGGCTGCCCAGGCGATGGTGTGGGCGTTCTGGTAGTTCTGGTACGCGGCCGGGTAGGCCTCGTCCAGCAGCGGCAGGTTGTAGTCGGCGATGTCGACGATCTCGAACTCGGCGTCCGTGCGCTGCTGTGCCTGCGCGAGAACCCACTCCGCCACGCCGGTGTTGTTGCGGCCGGGACGGGTGCTGCCGGTGACGATGGCGATCTTAGTCATGAACTACTCCTCTGATGGATCACTGGGCGGAAGGCTTCTCCGCAACGCTTCAATATACAACTATATTCAGGAAAACTATTTTTGTAAATGCTATTTCCAGTGGCGCCTGTCACCGTAAGTTCCGACCCCGCCCGGGCGGGAAGAATTGTCCGACGGCGGTGCGATACTAAGATCTGCATCACTCGGCGGTCGGGGGAACTTCTGAAATGGTCCTGGATACAGCGACCCTGCGGGTCGCCTTCGGCCTGATGGGTCTCCTGCTTGTTCTGCTGTTCTACTTCTTCTCGTACCGCACCACGCGGGCACCGTACAGCGGTTGGTGGTGCGTGGCCTTAGCACTGTTCATCACCGGTGCCCTTGCTTTCCTGCTCGACGGCACGCCCGAGCAGCTGTGGGCCAACCCGTTGGGAAATGTCCTGTTGGTTTCGGGGGCCGTGAGCGTCTGGGCAAGTGCACGTTCGCTGCGGCGGTCTACTCCGGGGCCGCTGACTTTTGCCGCCGCGCCCGCTGTGACCCTAGTGGCTTCCGTTCTTGACAGTCCGGCCACGAACACGTGGGCAGGCGGATCGGTCTTCCTCGCATCAATGGGCCTGATGTTTGGGCTGGCCACTCGGGAGATGTGGCCGACTGAACCCGGATACACCCGCGTCCGGCTCCCCATGACAGCATCCGTCGGGCTAGTGGCACTCTTCTACACGGGCCGCCTTATTGCGTTTCTCGCCGATGGGCCAGGCGGACCCATCTTCGAGTCGTTATTCGGCTCCGCCATCACCACCATGGTCACCATGGTGCTTCTGGTGGTGGTGTCCTTCAGCATGGCCGGTCTGAGCACCGAGCAGCAGACACGCGCCCTGCGGATGGTGGCCACGCGTGATGACCTCACCGGGCTGCTCAACCGCAAAGCATTCCTGGATCTCGCGGCGGGGCTGCTGAAGGACCGCGCCGTGACACAGGGGACTGGTGCCCTGATCCTCGCGGATCTGGACCATTTCAAGGCAGTCAATGACACTCACGGCCATGCCGCCGGCGACCTCGCCCTGCAGGCTTTCGCCGGGGCGTGCCAGGACACGGTAAGGTCCACAGACCTCGTGGGCAGGTACGGCGGGGAAGAATTCGTCCTCCTGATTCCGGGCGGGTCAGCCGTCCGCGCCGAGCACATCGCGGAGGAAATCAGCCGGCGCCTCGCCCAGGTCCCCACGGCCGATGGGCTGGAAATGCCCACCGTCAGCTACGGCGTTGTACTGTACGACGCCGGGACCTCCGATGTGGAAGACTTGATCGCCGCCGCGGATGAGGCCCTCTATACGGCCAAGTCACTGGGCCGGAACCGCACGGTCCACAGCGACCGCCGCAGCTGAGGCCGCCTAAGCTCCTATACTCGGGTCAGGACCGCGGCGATAAGGAACCTTGGCTTGGGCGAACGCATTGGCATCATCGGTGGCGGCATTGTGGGCATTGCCCTGGCCCGGTCCCTGCTGAAGCGTGGGCTCGGGGACGTCACGGTTTTTGAGAAAGAGCACCGGCTCGCCGCACACCAGACCGGCCACAATTCAGGTGTTGTGCACGCAGGCCTCTACTACGCGGCGGGATCACTGAAGGCCCAGCTGTGCGTTTCCGGCCGCGCAGCACTCAGGGAATATTGCCAGGCGAAGAACCTGCCCTACCGCGAAGTTGGCAAGCTGGTGGTGGCCGTCGATGACTCTGAGCTGCCGGCGTTGGCCGAGATCGAGAAGCGGGCGCGGGCGAACGGCGTGCCGGACCTCAACCGCATCGACGACGCTGCCCGGCTGCGGGAAATCGAACCACACGCGGCAGGCGTAGCGGCCGTGCATTCGCCGCACACCGCCGTCGTCGATTTTGCGGCAATTACCGAAGCGATGGCGCAGGACGTAAGGACGGCCGGCGGCACCATCCTGCTCGGGCAAAAGGTAGTGGGGATTGCTGCGGACGGCGGCAAGGTGCGCGTCCGGACGGAGGTGTCCGAGCACGTCTTTGACCGGCTCATCGCCTGCGCCGGTTTGCAGTCCGACGTCGTTGCGCGCCTGCTGGGTGCCGATCCGTCACCGAAAATCCTGCCGTTCCGGGGCGAGTACTGGTCGCTGAACCCGAAGCGGAACGGCTTGGTGAACGGGATGATCTACCCCGTCCCGGACCCGCGTTTCCCCTTCCTCGGGGTGCACTTCACCCGCGGTGTTTACGACGATGTCCACGTGGGGCCGAACGCTGTTCCCGCGCTGGCGCGCGAGGGCTACGGCTGGCTGTCGGTCTCGGCAAAGGACATCTGGGAATCGTTGCGGTGGCCCGGAGCGGGTGCCTTGGCGAAGAAGCACTGGCGGATGGGCGTGGACGAGATCAGCGCCTCGCTGCTCAAGCCCATCTACTTCCGCAAAGCCCGGCGCTTCATCCCCGAACTGGAAATGTCCGACCTGACGGCCAAAACTGCCGCAGGCGTGCGGGCGCAGGCGTGGGGCCGGGACGGTGCGTTGCTGGACGACTTTGCCGTGGAGCAGGTAGGGCCGGTGATCCTGCTGCGGAACGCGCCCTCGCCGGCGGCCACATCCTGCATGGCAATCGCCGATCACCTCGTGGAGAACTATCTGCAGGTGCGTGCCTGAGTCCCGGCGTTCAGTTCAGTTTCCCCGCCAGCCGCTCGCGCATCTGCACGCTCGCCGCGTTCAGCCCAATCAGCTCCACTTCCCGGCCGTGCCGGCGGTACTTCTCCGTGACCGCGTCCAGCACCGCGATGGTGGACGCGTCCCAGAGGTGCGAGGCGTGCAGGTCCACCACCACCCGGGCGATGTCCGCCTCGGCATCCAGTGCGTACTCGAACTGGGTGTACAGATCGTTCGAGGAGGCGAAGAACAGCTCGCCGTCGACAGTGTAGGTGGCCACGTTTTCGCCGTTAAGTTCGACGACGGTCCGCTCCACCGTGGCGAAATGCGCCACCCGTCGGGCGAACAATGCCATGGCCGCCAGCACGCCGGCGCCGACACCGATGGCCAGGTTGTGCGTCACGGAAACCACAGCGACGGTGATCAGCATGACCGCGGTCTCGGACTTGGGCATCCGGCGCAGCGTCCGCGGGGCGACGGAGTGCCAGTCGAAGGTGATGGCCGAGACGAAGATCATCACAGCCACCAAAGCGGCCATGGGGATCATGCCCACCAGGTCGCCGAGCGTCACCACGAGGACCAGCAGGAAGGCGCCGGCCAAGAAGGTGGATACCCGGCTGCGCGCGCCGGAACCCTTGACGTTGATCATGGTCTGGCCGATCACCGCGCAGCCGCCCATGCCGCCGAAGAACCCGGTGACGATATTCGCCACGCCCTGGCCCCAGGACTCGCGGGTCTTGTTGGAGCGGGTGTCCGTGATGTCGTCCACCAGCTTCGCCGTCATCAGCGATTCCAGCAGCCCCACCAGGGCCATCGAGAGCGAGAACGGCGCCAGGACCTGGAACGTCTCCCAGGTCAGGGGAACGTTGGGAATGAAGAGGGACGGCAGGCTCTCCGGCAGTTCGCCCTTGTCATGCACGGTGGGGACGTCCACCCCGGCGAGGACGGCAAACAGGGTGAGCACCACGATGGCTACCAAAGGCGAGGGCACCGCCGTCGTAATTCTCGGCAGCCCCACCACGATGACCAAGCCCACCGCCACGAGCGGATACACCATCCACGGGACGCCGATCAGTTCGGGCAGCTGGGCCATGAACACCAGGATGGCCAGCGCGTTCACGAAGCCCACCATCACCGAACGCGGGATGAAACGCATCAGCCGGGTTACCCCCAGAACGGCCAGCAGGATCTGGAAGACGCCGGCCAGGATCACGGCCGCGATGAGGTGGTCCAGGCCGTGGCTGCGCATCAGCGGTGCGATCACCAGGGCCACGGCGCCGGTGGCGGCGGAGATCATGGCCGGCCGGCCGCCCACGAACGAGATGGTGACAGCCATGATGAACGACGCGAACAGGCCGATCCGCGGGTCCACGCCGGCAATCACCGAGAACGCGATCGCCTCCGGAATCAGGGCCAGCGCCACCACCAGGCCGGCCAGCGCCTCGGTCTTAAGCCGCCGCGGCGAACGTAATGTTGCGCGGACCGACTGGAGCTGCTGGGGCGTGCTGGTCCGGGCGTTCGGGACGCTTCGTACGGCCATTGCGGGTTCCAATCGTGCTGGTGAAGCGCACTTCGGCGGCTTCTGCCTTCGGGGAGTGATGGGGCGCGCGCCGCTTCGTCGGGTCATGACGGTGCGCGGCCGCCCCTACCAGTCTGGGGCACGCCGCGTCCCAACTGCTAAAATGGCGTGGTTGTAGACCGGCCTATAGCTGGTCCGGCCAGCGCCGTAACGTAAGTAGGGGACCCACAGGACATGACGGCAGGCGGTTCGAACCTCAGCACCTCGGAGACTTT
>JBDTQQ010000050.1:0-10041 GCA_039932075.1 Pseudarthrobacter sp.
GATCGCCCAATGGCGCCGGCACGAGCAGTACCGCCGCACCGCCGAACGCCGGCCCGACCTCCTCGCGGAGTTCGACGCCGGCACCCTGCCCCGCGCCGACCGGACGGCGTTCGCGGACCTGGGGTACGACGTCGTCGACGGCCGACTGCGGCGCCGGCCGGACACCGCCGGGGACCCCGGCTAGGCTCCGCGGCGCATCCCGCGTCATGGTCATTGCGGCCGGCCGGCGCGGGATTGGCCGGAACGCCCCAGATGTGGCAAAATTAGTCCTTGTGCCTGCTGGGTTGCGAACCTGCCACAGGGGGAGCGTGACCAACAGCCTGGCACCCCGGCCCCGTCAATTCCTGGCGGAGCCGGAACACAAAATTTTCGGCGGGAATTTCCGGGCGGCACGAGCCCCCGGGCTTGGCCGCCGTGACCCAACGTGAATGACCCGTGGCGTTCACCAGGAGTGGATCAATGCATATCCTCGATTCCGTAGATGCAGCCTCGCTGCGCACCGATGTTCCCGCGTTCCGCGGTGGCGACACCCTCAAGGTCCACGTGAACATCATCGAAGGCAAGAACTCCCGTGTCCAGGTTTTCCAGGGCTTCGTCCTGGGCCGCCAGGGCGATGGCATCCGCGAGACCTTCACGGTCCGCAAGGTCTCCTTCGGCGTCGGCGTGGAGCGTACCTTCCCGGTTCACTCCCCGATCATCGACAAGATCGAACTCGTCACCAAGGGTGACGTGCGCCGCGCCAAGCTTTACTACATGCGTGAACTGCGCGGTAAGGCTGCAAAGATCAAGGAAAAGCGCGACTTCCAGACCGCCAAGTAAGTCCCCCGGGACCTACAAAGCAGGCCCCAGCCGTGCCAGGCCAGCGCCAGAGCCACTAGCAACCGCGCCCCAGGAAATACGGATCATGGACCAGACAAAACGCCAGCCCAAAAGAATGGGCTGGCGTTTTGCGTTCCTGGCGCTTCTCCTCGCGGTGGGTATCAGCGGACTGGTGCGTTCGCTCTGGCTTGATGTCTATTTCATCCCCTCGGACTCCATGGAGCCCGTGCTTGAAGGCGGCGACCGCATCCTGGTCTCCAGGACCGACTTCCACAATGAACCGATCCGCCGGGGCGACATCGTCGTCTTTGACGGCAGGGGATCTTTTGCCCCGCTGAACAGCGGGAAGGGCCCGGTGCTGGACGCCGTCACTGCGGCGGGCCAGTGGCTGGGGCTTACCGGAAGCGACACGACGTATGTCAAGAGGGTGATCGGGCTTCCGGGAGATACCGTGGTCTGCTGCGATGCCGACGGGAAGATCACCGTGAACGGGACGGCGCTTGAGGAGCGTTACCTCTTTGCCGGTGACAAGCCGAGCACCCAGGTTTTCACTGCAGTGGTCCCCGAGGGAAGGCTCTGGCTCCTGGGCGACCACCGCTCGGTCTCCGCTGATTCACGCAGCCTGCTCGGGGCGCCGGGCGGCGGTATGGTGCCGCTGGCCAGGGTTATCGGCAGGCCGGTCCAAATCATCTGGCCGCTTGATAGATTTGCTGCAGTACCACGGCCGCACGCGGCAGGACCAACCACAGAGAATGGACCGTAGATGCCCGAGAACAATGCGCCGACACCTGAGACGCCTCGTGATGGCGCCGCGGGAACTGCCGCTCAGCCAGTTACCGGGGACGGTGCTGAGGCTCCGCCGTCGTCGCCGGAACAGAGCATGCGTGGATCGTCGAAGGCTAAGGACGGGGCGTCCAGCCAAATTCTTGTGTGGCTGAAGGAAGTCGCCACAGTCGTGGTGATTGCCGTGGTGCTGTCCTTCCTGATTAAGACTTTCCTGTTCCGGGCGTTCTACATCCCGTCCGAGTCAATGGTGAACACGTTGGACGTTAACGACCGGATCTTCGTCAACCTTCTGGTGCCCGAGCCGTTCGCACTTTCGCGCGGTGATGTGGTGGTCTTCCGCGACACCCAGGGCTGGTTGGCCGCGGCGCCGGAGAAAAATTCCGGCCCCTTCACGTGGGTACAGGACGGGCTGACTTTCGTCGGGTTGCTGCCGGACAGTTCGGAACAGCACCTCGTCAAGCGCGTCATAGGGCTCCCCGGAGACCACGTGATCTGCTGTGACGACGCCGGCAAACTGACGATCAACGGAACTCCGATTGATGAAACTTACGTCAACACCGCCGAGGAACCCCAGATCCGCGACTTTGACGTCGTCGTGCCCGAAGGGAAGGTCTGGGTCATGGGCGATAACCGTAACCATTCGGCTGATTCGCGCTCGCACCAGGATGTCAATGGCGGATTCGTCGATATGGTGGACGTGGAGGGCAAGGCGGCAGTCATCGCCTGGCCGCTCAACCGGATTTCTGTCCTGGAGAATTACCCCGACGCCTACCGGAACGTGCCCGCAGGGGAGTAACTGTGTCAACAGCCACGCCAGCTCCTCCAGCCCGTCCTACCGGGGCGTCGGCACGCCCGGCCGCGGGACCCCGCTCCAAAGCTCCTACGCTTCGGCATGAGCGAACGTTCAAAGCCCAGGGTGCCCGCTACCTTGCCGGCGTCGACGAGGTGGGACGCGGAGCCCTGGCCGGGCCTGTGAGTGTAGGAATTGCCGTCGTCGACCTCCTCACCCAGAAGCCGCTCTCCGGCGTACGTGACAGCAAAGTGCTCAGCCCACCGGAGAGGGAGCGCCTGGAACCCTTGGTGCGGAGCTGGAGTGTGGCTTCGGCGGTGGGCCACGCCTCCGCCCAGGAGATCGACGCCCTGGGCATCATTGCGGCACTGCGGCTTGCAGGGACCCGCGCCTGGTTGGAGATCCTCGCCGCTGGAGTGAGCCCGGACGTTGTGCTGCTCGATGGCAGCCACAACTGGCTCTCGCCGGCAGCACAGCTGTCCTTGTTCGAGGAGCCAGTGCTGGAACTCGGCTGCGAGGCTCCGGTCCACACCAAGGTAAAAGCGGACATGCAGTGCCTGAGCGTTGCGGCCGCGAGTGTGATCGCCAAAGTTGAGCGCGACCAGCAGATGCGCGGACTGCACACGGAATATCCCGGTTATGGATGGGACGTCAACAAGGGATACGCCACGGCGATCCACCGCGACGCCCTGCGGGCGGCCGGACCCACCCCCTACCATCGGGTGAGCTGGAATCTCCTCGGCGGCGACCTCTGATTCGCGGCGCCGGGTTGGAGCACGGGATGCTCCCGGGGCGCCCCGGGTGTCCTGCATGGTGCAAGATGGAAGCATGAGCGCTGAGGATCTTGAAAACTATGAAACCGACATGGAGCTGCAGCTCTACCGTGAATACCGGGACGTCGTCGGGCTTTTCAGCTACGTTGTCGAAACTGAGCGCCGTTTCTACCTCGCCAACCATGTTGACCTCCAGGCCCGCAGCGCGGACGGCGAAGTCTACTTCGACCTGACCCTGCAGGACGCCTGGGTGTGGGACGTCTACCGCTCGGCCCGGTTTGTGAAGACTGTCCGAGTGCTGACCTTCAAGGACGTCAACGTCGAAGAACTGCCGCGCAACGAGGAACTTGCCCTGCCGAAGAACGTTGACCTCGGTAACTGATGCCGGCTGAAGCCTCACTTCTCCTCCCCAGCTACCGAATCGGGGCGGTTTCTTCTGAGGTTACCCACATAGGCGCATAGCTTTCCGCCGCCCGCTGTCCCGGCCCTGCAGGCTTGGAGCGGAGGTAGAAATGAAAGCCAAAGACCTGTTGGGCCAGCGCGGCGAGGAGCTCGCCGCCGGCTATCTTGAATCGCTGGGCATGCTGGTGGTGGAGCGGAACTGGCGCTGCACCGAAGGCGAAATAGACATTGTGGCCCTGGACGGGGACGCCTTGGTGATCACCGAGGTGAAAACCCGCCGATCCCTGGACTATGGCCACCCCTTTGAAGCTGTGAGTGCGGCCAAGCTCGCCCGCCTGCATCGGCTCGGAGCGGCGTGGTGCCGTGACCGGGAGCTGAGGATGCCGCTGCGCCGGGTCGATGTGGTTGCAGTGGTGGACGACGGCGGCGGCGACCCCTTGGTGGAACACCTCAGGGGGGTGGGGTAGATGGCGCTGGGCCGGACCTACTCGGTGGCGCTGGTGGGGCTGAACGGATACATCGTCGAAGTCGAAGCTGACATCGGCCAGACTTTGCCGGCATTCGTGATCCTCGGCCTGCCCGACGCAGCCCTTAATGAGGCCAAAGAGCGGATACGGTCGGCCGCCAAAAATTCCGGAATTCCGTTGAGCAGGCGGAAGATCACGGCCAACCTCATCCCCGCATCGCTGCCCAAGCGCGGTTCGGGTTTTGACCTGGCTGTCACGATGGCGGTCCTGCGAGCCGCGAACGATATCCGACCCACCGGGCGGACTGTCTTCATCGCCGAACTGGGCCTGGACGGCCGGCTGCGGCCCATACGCGGCATCCTGCCGGCAGTGATGGCTGCTGTACAGGCCGGCTATCAGGACGTGGTTGTAGCGCAGGCCAACCTCGCCGAGGCGTCGCTGGTCCCCGGTGCCAGCGTCAGGGGATACCGGACCCTTGCCCGGCTTGCTCTCGATTTCGGCGCGGATCCGCAGGAACTGGCACTGGACTTCGAACCAGAGGATGAACCCGGTCACGGCGATTCCGCACCCGGCGCCCTCGCTGTCCCGGACATGGCCGACGTCTCCGGCCAGGGTGATGCCCGGCGCGCGCTGGAGGTGGCCGCGGCCGGAGCCCACCACCTGCTGTTGACAGGACCTCCCGGCGCGGGCAAAACCATGTTGGCGGAGCGACTCCCGGGGCTCTTGCCGGACCTGGCCGATAACGAGGCCATGGAAGTTACAGCCATCCACTCGCTGTGCGGGCTGCCCTCGTCCACCGCTCAGCTCCTGCGGCGTCCGCCGTTCGAAAACCCCCATCATTCGGCAACCGCTGCCGCGATCATCGGCGGGGGTTCCGGCTTGCCCCGCCCCGGTGCCGCATCGCGTGCCCACCGCGGGGTGCTGTTCCTGGACGAGGCACCCGAATACGAACGCCGGGTCCTCGACGCCCTGCGACAACCTTTGGAGAGCGGGGAGCTGGTCATTCACCGGTCGGCCGGAACGGCCGCCTATCCTGCCCGTTTCCAGCTGGTCCTGGCAGCGAATCCCTGTCCCTGCGGCAAAGCCTCGGGAAAGGGTCTGGACTGCACGTGCACGCCCATGATGAGGCGCCGCTACGTGGCAAGGATGTCAGGGCCGCTTCTGGACCGGGTGGACATCCAGCTGCAGGTGGAAAGGGTCTCCCTGGCTGACTTTGGCCAGGGAGGGGCGGAGGAGGACACCGCAGTGGTGGCAGGACGGGTTCGGGACGCCCGCAGGCGGCAAGTGGAACGGCTGGGGCCGCTCGGGCTGGAAACGAACTCCCAGGTGCCCGGCCGGGTTCTGCGCGGTGCCCTGCGGCTGCCGGCATCGGCCACCCGTATTCTGGACCACTCCCTGGAGCGGGGCGTGCTGACGGCCAGGGGCTACGACAGGGTTCTGCGGCTTGCCTGGACGCTGGCGGACCTGTCGCACCGCGACGCGCCGGACACCAACGACATCGGCCAGGCCCTCGGCCTGCGGCAGGCTGCCTCGGCAGCAGCATGAGGACGGATACCCATGGATAACGAACGGATTGCCCGGGCCGCGCTGTCGCGGCTCATGGAACCCCAGGACGCGGCGGGCCTTGCGCTCGTGCAGGCGGCCGGCGCCCAGGATGCCCTGCGGATTGCCACGGGCCAAACCACAGCGGGGCCGGCGCTGGAACAGGAGATCACGGGCCTGCTCGCTGAGAACGGCGCCGGGGCCGCCTGGGGCGGGCTGACGGCAGCCCGGAAACGGTGGGGGCCGCGCATCCCCGATCTCGCGCCCGAACGCGATCTGGCCACCATGGCCCGCCTTGGTGGCCGGGTGATCATTCCGTCAGACGAGCTCTGGCCCGAACAGCTCGGCGACCTGGGCCTTCAGGAGCCCATCTGCCTCTGGTGGCGTGGCCTGGAACAGGAGCTGCCTGCCTTGGCCCGCAGCGTGGCGCTGGTGGGTTCCCGCGACAGCACCAGTTATGGCGCGTCGGTGACCGGGGACCTGGCATACTCTCTGGCGCAGCGGGGCTTCACTGTCGTTTCCGGAGGCGCGTACGGCATCGACGCTCACGCCCACCGGGCAGCGCTGACCGGGGGATCGGGGCCTGTGCCCACCATCGCTGTCATGGCCGGTGGCGTGGACCGGTTCTACCCGTCCGGGAACGAAGACCTCCTTCGTGCCGTCTGCAACCAAGGCGCAGTGATCGCGGAGGTCCCGCCAGGATCGGCGCCTACCCGCTACCGGTTTCTGCAGCGGAACAGGCTAATCGCTGCCCTGGCCGCCGTGACGGTAGTGGTGGAAGCCCGGTGGCGGTCCGGAGCGCTGAATACTGCCCACCACGCTGAGAGCCTGGGGCGGGCGGTCGGGGCAGTGCCCGGCTCCGTTCACAGTGCGAATTCGGCCGGCTGCCATCGCTTGCTCCGGGATGGCGGCGCGGTCTGTGTGACCGACGCCGCCGAGATCGCCGAGCTGGCTTCGCCTAGCGGTGATGCTCTGTCCGAGCCGGGAACAGGGCGTGCGGCCGAGCATGACGGCCTGACGTTGGAAGACCTGATCCTCCTCGATGCCCTGCCCCTGCGTTCCACTACCTCAGTGGAGAAACTATGCGCCGTCGCCGGACTGAGCGTTGAATCCGTTCGAGCCGGGTTGGGCAGGCTCGGCCTGCTGGGGCTCGCCGTCTCGGAAAGGGGCGGCTGGAAGCGGGCCAAGGATTCCGGACAATAGCCTGTGTCACGGACCGGATCTGCCGCGGCATTCTGGGACAGTGGACTGGTGAAGAATCAGGAACTGCCCCCGCCGTTTGAGCAGGCGATTGCCGGCTTCGACCGGTATCTGGAGGCAGAGCGGGCACGGTCCCATCACACCCGCCGGGCCTACCTCTCCGACCTGCGAAGCTTCCTGGAATACGCCGCCTCGGAAGGCGCCACAGATCTGAACGCATTGGAGTTGGGGACCTTCCGTGCCTGGCTGGGCGCCCAGAGCCAGGCCGGGATGTCCCGTTCCACACTGGCCCGGAGGTCGGCCACAGCGCGGTCCTTCACCACCTGGGCCATGCGGGAGGAACTCATCACAGTGGACCCCGCCCTGCGGCTGAGAGCACCCAAAGCCGAAAAGTCGCTGCCTGGTGTCCTTCAGTCCCAGCAACTCCTGCGGCTGCTTGGCAGCCTGGAGGAGGCAGCCGCGGAGGGCTCGCCTATTCCGGTGCGGAACCGCGCCATGGTGGAGGTCCTTTACGCCACCGGGCTTCGAGTGGGGGAGTTGGCCGGCCTGGACGTGGACGATCTCAACCCGGACCGCCGCACCCTCCGCGTCCTCGGCAAGGGCAACAAGGAACGGACAGTCCCCTATGGTGTTCCGGCAGCAGTCGCCGTTGATGATTGGCTCCGCCGGGGAAGGCCGCTCGTAGCGACTGACCACAGCGGTCCGGCCCTGTTCCTGGGCTCAAGAGGCAACCGTGTTGACCAACGCCAGGTCCGGGCCGTGGTCAAAGACCTCTTCGAGGCCTTGGGTGATACCTCGGCAACCGGCCCGCACGCCCTCAGGCACTCTGCGGCCACGCATCTGCTGGACGGCGGAGCGGATCTTCGGGCCGTCCAGGAAATCCTGGGCCACAGCAGCCTCGCCACCACCCAGATCTACACGCACGTGTCGGTGGAACGGCTGCGTAGAAGTTACCAGCAGGCCCATCCGCGAGCCTGAACACCGCCGGACGTTCGTCCCAAGGAGGCAGAACAGCCGTCCCGGCACCTGTTGGGAATCGCACTGGCGTAATTCGGCGGTGTACGGCACAATAAGAGTCACGTCCGGCAACTTTCAAGTTTCGCTTGAAGCTCCATCGCTTCGCGCGGAACAGTAAGTCCGGACACAGCTTAATATCAGGCAGGAACACCGCCGCTGGAACCACAGCACAGGCAGTTTCATCCAGGCAGAGGTCGTTGGGGAAGACGTACCTACAGCTATGGAGGATGGAATGTCTGTTGCAATGACCCGCGGTGTGCTGTTCGTACACTCGGCCCCTACGGCACTGTGCCCGCATGTCGAGTGGGCCATTGGATCCGTCGTGGATAAGCGAACGGATCTTGAGTGGACCCCTCAACCTGCTGCGCCCGGAATGTTTAGGGCCGAGCTTTCCTGGACGGGAACCCCGGGCACGGGTTCCTTGCTTGCGTCCTCGCTTCGTGGCTGGGCGCATCTGCGCTATGAGGTCACCGAGGAACCGAGCCAGGGCGTTGATGGCGGCCGCTGGTCCCACACCCCCGAACTGGGGATCTTCCACGCCACCACGGATGTCCACGGCAACATCATGGTCTCAGAGGACAGGATTCGCTACGCCTACGAATCAGGTGCAGGCGATCCGTCCGCCGTGTACCACGAGCTCTCCCTGGCCCTCGGTGAGGCCTGGGATGAGGAACTCGAGCCCTTCCGCCACGCAGCGGAGGGTGCACCGGTCCGCTGGCTGCACCAGGTGGGCTGACAACCGCCGGACCCCCTGCGGACCGAAGCCCCGCTGCCGTCCGTCAATCTCCATAGCAAAGAGGAGGCCCCGCCATCGTGCAGTGCACAATGGCGGGGCCTCCTCCGGTGTCAGCGCTCTTAGACGCTGCGGACGGCAATGACGGCATTGTGGCCGCCGAAACCGAACGAGTTGCTCAGCGCCACAATGTCGCCGGCCGGCAGGTCCCGGGCCGAGGTGACGACGTCGAGCGGGATCTCAGGGTCCTGGTTCTCGAGGTTGATGGTCACCGGAGCCTTGCGTTCATAAACGGCCAGCACTGTGAGTACTGCCTCCACCGCGCCTGAAGCGCCCAGGAGGTGTCCCATCTGCGACTTTGTGGCTGAGACTGCAACGTTGTCAATGTGGTTCCCCAGGGCAGCACGGAGCGCCGTGTACTCAGGCTTGTCTCCTACCGGGGTGGAGGTGGCGTGCGCGTTGACGTGGACCACATCCTCGGCCTGGATGCGGCCGTCGAACATGGCTGCCTTCAGTGCGCGCGTGGCGCCCAGACCCTGGGGGTCCGGAGCCGTGATGTGGTAAGCGTCCGCGGTCACGGACGTGCCGGCCAGTTCGCCGTAGATGCGCGCGCCCCGGGCGAGGGCATGCTCCTCGGCCTCCAGGACCAGCGCACCGGCGCCTTCGCCCATCACAAAGCCATCGCGGCCAAGGTCATACGGGCGGGAGGCTCCCTGGGGGTCGTCGTTGCGCCGCGAGAGCGCCTGCATGGAGGCGAACGCGGCCAGGGGCATGGGGTGGATGGCTGCCTCGGCGCCGCCGCACATGACGACGTCGGCCTTGCCGGAGCGGATCAGGTCCAGGCCCAGGTGGAGGGCCTCGGTGCCGGATGCACAGGCGGATACGGGGGTGTGGGCACCGGCGCGGGCGCCCAGGTCGAGGCTGACGGCTGCTGCGACGCCGTTGGGCATCAGCATGGGCACCGTCATGGGGAGGACGCGGCGGGGGCCCTTTTCCTTCAGGGTGTCCCAGGCATCCAGGAGGGTCCAGACGCCGCCGATGCCGGTGGCGAAGGCGACTGCAAGGCGGTCGTGGTCAATTTCCGTGATGCCGGAATCAGCCCATGCCTCACGGGCGGCGATGACCCCAAACTGGGTGGACGGGTCCATCCGCTTCGCTTCAACGCGGCTCAGGACATCCAGGGCCGGAGTGGTGCAACGAGCCGCGAAGTGGACGGGCAGCTCGTACTTGGCAACCCACTCGTCCTCGAGGGTGCGGGCACCTGAGACGCCCTTCAGCGCGTTCTTCCACATGGTTGGTACGTCGCCGCCGATGGGCGTGGTTGCACCCAGACCGGTAATGACTACTTTGCGTGTCATTGGATCACTCTCTGTCGGTGGGCAGGCCGTATCCGGTAACTCCGGCGGGGTCCCGCTTGGTGGGCAGTTGGCTGCCGGGAAAATGTTGTGGACTGCCGGCCGGCCCACGGCGGGCCGGCAGTCCTGTCAGCCGTAAGTGGCTGTAGCCTTGGCT
>JBDTQQ010000051.1:0-9987 GCA_039932075.1 Pseudarthrobacter sp.
AGCAGAGGCCGCGATGGTCTCCATGATCTCTGCAGCTGCCGTGTTTTCCATACCTCCAGCATGACAAGGGGGTACGACATTTAAGGCTGGCAGCGTGACCACACGAAAATCGAATTCAAGAATCTTTTCTCTGGAACGGCTGGTCCTTTCAACTCTCAAACGTCCACGTCCCCGTCCAGCACCCCGGCGTGACGGACTCCACCAACCGGCCTGACAGATCAGGACGGCTGGCGATAGTAGCCTGTTCACCTCCGCCGCACTCCTGCCTCCGCCGCACCCCTGAAGGGTATGAAGATCAACCGTTCCGTCGCCACCAAGGCTCTCACCCTGTTCACCAGCCTGCTTCTCGCAGGCGCCCTCGCCGGTTGTGACGCCGCAGCCCAGGCCGCCGGACAAGCCGCAGGGCAGGCTGCAACCAAGATGGCTGAAGGGTTCAGGGAAGCCCCGTCAGGCAACCCCGCAGACTCATCTGTAAGCTCAACCGAACTGGCTACGGCCGTTACCCAGCTGGAAACCATCCCGGTGAAGGGACGCGCCCCCAAGACCGGCTACAGCCGCGAGGAATTCGGCCCCGCCTGGGCCGACGTCGACCGAAACGGCTGTGACACCCGCAATGACATTCTCGCGAGGGACCTCGAAGGAGAGACGTT
The DNA here is from genome assembly GCA_039932075.1 of Pseudarthrobacter sp. Taxonomy (GTDB): domain Bacteria; phylum Actinomycetota; class Actinomycetes; order Actinomycetales; family Micrococcaceae; genus Arthrobacter. The sequence goes on from JBDTQQ010000051.1 coordinate 651, forward strand.
CAAGCCCGGCACCCAAGACTGCGTCGTTGCCAGCGGAATGCTGGCCGACAAGTACACCGGCACCACCATCAACTTTGTCCGCGGCAACAGCACCAGTACCGCCGTCCAGATCGATCACCTTGTCGCCCTCAGCGACGCCTGGCAGAAGGGTGCCCAGAAACTCAGCGCCGATCAGCGCAAGCAGCTGGCGAACGATCCCCTGAACCTCATGGCTGCAGACGGACCCACCAATGGAGCCAAGGGCGACAAGGATGCGGCCACCTGGCTCCCGCCAAACAAAGCGTTCCGCTGCGAATACGTCGTCCGCCAGACCGCCGTCAAAGCCAAGTACAGCCTGTGGGCCACCCAAGCCGAGCATGACGCGATCGCCGGTATTCTGGCCACCTGTAGCTAGGCGGTGACCTATCCCGCCAGTGGGAGCCCAGACAGCTCAGTCCTTGAACAAACCTGCGAGGTCTTCGGCCGTGATCGCGCCACCGGAGAGGGCATCGCCTTCCATGACATCCGCAAACAACTGCGACTTCCGCGCCTTCAGGGCCATGACCTTCTCCTCGATGGTGTCCTTGGCCACGAGCCGGTACACCATCACATTCCGGGCCTGTCCGATCCGGTGGGTCCGGTCCACAGCCTGCGCCTCCGACGCGGGGTTCCACCAGGGATCCAGCAGGAAGACGTAGTCGGCCTCGGTGAGATTCAGCCCAAAGCCGCCGGCCTTGAGCGAAATCAGGAACACCGGGGCGCTCCCGTTCTTGAATTCATTGACGACGTCGGTACGGTTCCGGGTGCCGCCGTCGAGATAGCAGAACTCGATCTTCTCCTCCACAAGACGCTCGCGGACTTTCCCCAGGAAACCCGTGAACTGGCTGAAGATCAGCGCCCGGTGGCCCTCGGCCACCAGGTCCTCCAACTGCTCGAAGAGCACGTCCAGCTTCGAAGAACGGACGGCAGACAGGGACGGATCAACCAACGATGCGTCCAAACTGAGCTGCCGCAGCAGGGTGAGCGACTGGAAGATGGTGAAGCGGTTCTTGTTGACGTCCTCGATCAGGCCAAGGATCTTCTGCCTTTCGCGCTGCAGGTGCGTCTGGTAGACCTTCTGGTGGCGCGGATTCAGCACCACCTCCAGGATCTGCTCCTGCTTGGGCGGCAGGTCCTTGATGACCTGGTCCTTGGTGCGGCGCATCATCAGCGGACGGACCCGACGGCGGAGCTTCTCCAGCTGCCCCTTGTCGCCGTTCTTTTCCACCGGCTTTTGGTAATACTCGGCAAACCGCTTGGGGCTCGAGAACAGGCCCGGCGCCACGATGGAGGTCAGTGCCCAGAACTCCATGAGGTTGTTCTCAAGCGGTGTGCCGGTGATGGCCAGCTTGAACGCCGCCGGGAGCTTCCGCGCGCACTGGTAGGCCTTGGACTGGTGGTTCTTCACGAACTGGGCCTCATCTAAAACCAACCCAGCCCAGGTCCTGGATGCATACGAGTCGTAGTCGATCCGGAACAGCGCGTAGGAGGTGATGACGATGTCCGCCCCGCCCAGTTCAACCGCCGCGTCTTGGCCGTTCTTGGCGAAGGTCTCACTGACGGTGCGAACCGTCAGGCCCGGCGCGAAGCGTGCGGCTTCCGCCGCCCAGTTGCCCACCACGCTGGTGGGGGCCACTACCAAAAAAGGAGTCCCGCCGTCGGGCGCTGCTGTTTGAGCCGGCGCGCCGTCTGATGGACCGGGACCGGGAACGGTGCACGCCGCGGCGAGCTCCGCGGCCTGCTCCTTCGCCGCGCACATCAGCGCGAGGGCCTGCACGGTCTTGCCCAGGCCCATATCGTCTGCAAGGACTCCGCCCAGGCTGTGTTTGTAGAGGAAGCTGAGCCAGTTGAAACCCTCAAGCTGGTAGGGCCGCAGTTCGGCGTTCAACGAGGAAGGCAGCGGCAGCCCGTCGATTCCGCCCTCAAGCAGGCCGCCCACCGCAGAGCGCCACGCGGCAGCCTGCTCGTCCACGATGCCCAGCTGGGCCAGCTCGTCCCAGAGCCCGGCCTGGAAACGGCTGATCTGCAGCGGCGCATCCTTGTTGTCCTGCAGCGAGCGGGCTTCCTCGATCAGGGCCCGCAGCTGGTGTAGTTCCGGCAGGTCGAGGGAGAAGTAGGCGCCGCTGGGCAGGAGCATCTTGGTCTGACCGGCCGCCAGCGCGGAGAACACGGCGGCGAAGGACACAGGCTGGCCCTCCAAGGAAATCTGGATGCCAAGGTCGAACCAGTCCCGCTGCTCGGTGGCCTTCGTGGAAATGGACACCACCGGCGCTTCCTCGGCCTCACGGTAATCGGCGATGTCGCCCGCGGTGTCCACGGAAACATCCGGCGCCTGACGCAACAGGGGCAGGACTTCCTCGGTGAAGGCCAGCGTGTCCAGGCCGCTCAGTTCCGCCGAAGCCGAAAGACGCGGCGTGCCCCAGCCGCCGGTGGCCGATTCGCCCAGGGCCGGGACAACATCCCACGGTTGGCCAATGCCCTCCAGGATGCGTGCCTCGGCGGTGTCGTCACGGTAGCCGTGGTCGCCCGGGTGCCGCCAGAGCGGCTGGGCGGTAACCAGGTTTCCGGACTTGTAATGCCATTCCCAGTGCAGCCGAACGCGGTGGTCCGCGCCGTAGTTGGCCAGCAGCGAGAGTGTGGGGACGGCCAGGGCCGGCAACTGCACCGATTCATCCCTTGCAGTAACCCGGGCCGTCTGTTTGAGCTTCGGGTAGAAGCCGGTGAGGAAGCGGGTTTCATCCTTGGCGGGTATGTGCAGGGTGCTGCCGGCGGTCACGAAGGTCAGCAGCTCCTCGCTGAGGCCACTTTCCAGCGGAGCCAGCGTGATCACGTGGTCCGCAACCACCCCGGGCAGCGCCTCGCCGCCGGTCGTCAGGAAAATGCCGTGCGCGGGGCGGCCGATGGTGCCCACCGACGCTGGATCAACCTCTTCCCCCTCCACGGTGATGGTAGGCGCGAGCTCCAGCCCGCCGTCGTCGGCTGTTTTGTCTGGTGATTGCCCCGCAGCCGTACCCCCCGCGGCAGATTCAGCAGGCGCGCCATAGCGGCTCAGGTTAAGCCCGACGGCGGCGGGAGACTCCGCGAGCCGCACCGGCTCCGTGCCGCGGCTGTGGACCAGGGCGAGGCCGATCTTCTTCGCGTCCGCGAGCAGCCCCCACATGTTCTTGCCGGCGAAGGTGTTCAGGCCCAGCCAGAGGGCGGAGGAGTTGTGGACCCGGTTGGCGGCGGCCGTGTGCGCGGCGAGGAACGTCTGCATCCACTCGATGTGCGCCTCGTTGCATTCGCGCCGGAAGTTCAGGTAGCTCAGCGTGTTCCAGGAGACGTCGCCGCGGATCCATTTGCCCTTGGCGCCCATGATCACCGGCCGTGCCTTGAGCTGGCGCACGCTGCGCAGCGGGTCGCGGCGGCCTGTGTAGGAGAAGTGCGGGGCCGGTTCCTCGATCTCGAACTGGAGGGCCAAAGGTATTCCGTTGCTGGACTGGGTGATGCCGGGCTGCGAAATCAGCGGGCTGAGGGCCTGCTCCCAGTCGGCCAGATCCAGGTTGGCGGGCTGGCGGGAAAGCCGGGAGACGTCGGCCGGCGCAAGGAGCTGGACGCGGATGGCGGGGTTGTCCTCGGCGGCGAACAGCAGAGCCGCCACGTGTTTGCAGTCCTTGCGGACAGGGCAGCTGCAGACGCCCACGGTGCAGCTCCATCCGCCCGTTTTCCGGACCAGCTTGGCCGTGGTGGAGTAAGGCACGTCCGCGCCTCCCCGGACCTTGCCCAGCATGAGCCCGGTGGCGGCGTCGAACGAGATACCGGAAACGCGGCTGCCCATGGCATACGCCAGACCGGCCGCGAGGGAACGGTCGTTGATGGCGGGAGTCTGTATTGCCAGTGCCGCACTCTCGTCCGGTTGGGATGGCATGGTGCGCGCTACTTTCAGTGGCCACGGCAGGGCCGTGTCCGATCGGTGATTATCTGATTCATCTTAGTTCGCCCGGCGGGGGCCTGAAACTTCGCCTGACGTTCACTTCCGCCTCAACCACCCGCTGTCCCGGCCCCCGTAGCGTGAAAGTGTCCCGAGCATCATCGAAGCTTTCAGCAGCAGTGAGGAATCCCATGACCACGAGCCAGAACCCTGTCGTCCTGACCAAGGCCAGCATCGAAGCCGGTAGCGAGGAGGTTGTCGATGCCAACGTTCACGTGGTGAACGCCATGTACGGGAGCCTGCTCGACTCCGGCGAGATCGCACCTGTGGCCCTCCGCAGCTACTACGTCGACTTCTACGTCACACAGTCCCTGGAGGGCGGCTTCGCCCAGTACGTGTTCACCGCCGATCGCGACGAGGTGGACCCGCTGATCCGCGAGGGCCTGGAGAGCATGGGCGCAACGGCGCACCTGGAGCTCTTCAACCGGACCGTTTCGGTGTTTGACGCCTTGTCCGAGGAGGACGAGGAACGCTACCTCGATGGCGACCTCGATGCAGAGGAAGAGTCCAACGACGCCGTGCGCACCATGGAAGAACTCGACGGCGAGTTCGAGGAATTGTTCGAAACCGAGAACATCACCGCCCTTAACACCGCCTGGCTCCTGGGCCAGGAAAGCCTGTTGGTGCTGGACGACGAGGAACTCAGCGCCTATATCGAACGCCAGGTTGCGCTCCTGCCCGACCTCGAAGAGCGCCAGGCCCGCGCCGACGACGAAGCGCTGGACAACGCCCCGGATTTTGAAGTCATCATCCGGGAACTGTGCGATGTCGCCGGCTACGCCCTCGAAAAGATCACCCTGGGTGACCCCAACTACGGGCACAACGGCGAGAAGACGCTGGCCTGGCACTTCAGCACGGACCACGGCGACTTCCTCATGGTTGAGGAAGAGGAGGAGGCATTCATGATCAACCCGGAGACCCATGAGATCGTTGCCGCCGTTGAGTTCGAAGAAGTGGACGACGACGAGATGATCGAGGCGTAGCGCGCCTCGCCTGGCGCGCGCGGCACGTGAGCGCGGGCCGGGTTTGCCCAGTTCGCCGGAAGAGTGCGGGGTCGCCGGAAAGTTCCGGCGATCCCGCTGCGTTCCGGCGATTTCGCTGCGTTCCGGCGACACCGCTGCGTTCCGGCGATTTCGACGGCGGCGGTTTCGGCAGGCTGCCCGTCGACCGGAAACGAATTTTGGCGAGGCCGTAACTTTCCTGTTCCGGCCAGCGATGTAGGGCGTGATGGGTTCCCCACGGAACCGGATCTGAATTGTTCTCTAGTTTTTGGAGTGTCTTATGTCGTTGTTCACTGTTCTCGCCACCAGCAAAGTCGCAGCCGGAGTTCTCGCCGCAGGCACCTTGGCCGTCGGTGGAACCGGCGTCGCAGCTGTTTCCGGCGTCCTCCCGGCCGACGCCCAGCAGACCGCCCACGAACTGCTCGGCGCCCCGGCCCCGAAGCTGGCCGCTGACGCAGCGGACGCCGCCCTCGCGAACGTTGCAGGCAACGCCTCGGGCGACGCCGCAGTGACGGGCGACGCGGCAGTAACCGGTAACGCTGCCGTGTCCGCTGACAAGGTTGCCGCCGATGCCAACGTCTCCGCCGCGGCCGGCACCGCCGTGGACGCTGCCGGCGCCGCAGCCTTCGGCCTGTGCACCGCCTTCACGCACGGCGGCCTCAACGCGTCCTCCGAGGGCTTCTCCTCGCTGGTCATCGCGGCCAAAGGCGAAGGCAACGTCGAAGCCTTCTGCGCGGACGTCGCCGCCCAGGGCATTGCTGCCGCTGAAGCCAAGGCTGCTGCTGAGGGCTCTGCCGCCGTCAAGGCCGATCGCCCCGAACTGCCGGCAGTTCCCGCGGTTCCGGCGGTACCGGGCGCCAACGGCGAGTCCATTGTTCACGCCGTTCCTGCCGTCCCTGCCGCTCCGGCCGTGCCCGCCGCGCCTGGCCACGTTGTAGACGTTCCCGCCGTTTCCGGCCGCTAGGACCCTCTCGGCTAGGCTGGACTGCGGGAAATCGGCCCCTCAGGGTTGCCCGCAGTCCAGAATGCCGGGATGAAGCAGTCCACCGCCCGGGACGGAGGAGCCGCTGGTGCCAGACACTTTGGCCGAAGAAGACATCGAGATATTTGCAGACACTGCCGGCGCTGATCCGGCCGTGCTCTTCGGTGTTGTCTACCGCACCTTTGCCGGCGCAGTCCTGGGCTACCTGAAAGCCCGCGGCGTCGACGATCCCGAGGCTGTCACCCAGGACGTCTTCTTGGCATTTTTCCCCAAAATCGGCGAGTTGACCGGCGGCCTGCAGGGCGCCAAGTCGTTGGTGTTTTCCATCGCCCACGCCCGGATGGTGGACCACTACCGCCGCGTGGAACGCAGGCCGGCCTTCACCCCTTATGACCCCCTGCAGGACGCGCGCAGCACGGCCTCGGCAGAGGACCACGCCCTCGGGCATGCCGGCGGCGCGGCGGCCATGCTCGAAGGCCTGGCGGACGACCACCGCGAGGTCCTTGCACTGAGGGTGGTGGCCGATCTTTCCATCGAACAGGTGGCGGGCATCATGGGCAAATCCCAGGGCGCCGTCAAGCAGCTCCAACGCCGGGCGCTGCAAAACCTCAAGGACCAGACCCTCGGAAGAAACCAGGCAGATCATGAGTGACATCGCAGGCTCCAGCAGCGACGGGACCGTCGGCAGGCTGCTCCGTGACGCCGGGCTCGGCGACGACGCTGTGCTCCATTCCGCCCTGCAGGACCTCCGGAGCCTGGCCGCCGGCCAACCCGAGGCCTCCGCCGCGGTGGCCGCGTTGATGGTCCCGGCACCTACCCGTCACCTCTCTGCCGTCCCTGCGCCGGCCTCTGAACCGGAGGCCATTACCCAAGCCCAGCCGGCTGCCGCGGCAACTCTGACGGCAACCGACGAACTCGCCGCCCGGCGTCGTGCGAAGCGCCGGATCACCTTCACCACGTTGTCAGTGGCCGTCTCGCTGGCGGCCGGCAGCGCCGTCGCGGTGGCCTCCGACCAGGGCCTCCGGGATTCCATCGGCCACGTGAACCAGGCAGTCAGCTCCTTCGTGACCACCGTGGGTGGCGGGTCAGTTCGTGTCCCGCCGGAATCGCCGGCATCGCCGCCTCCGTTGCCTGCCCGGCCGGTTTCCCCGGCCACAGTGCCCGCCGCCCCGGCCGTCACGCAGACGGTTCCGGCGGCTCCGCAATCCAACTCAGGCCAGGCCCCGGCCGAGTCGCCCGGCCAGCGGTCCCACGCTCCGGCCGCGCCCCTCCCGGACCTGCCCGTCCCGCAAGACCTCACTCCGGGCCTCCCTCGGGTCCCGGACCGGCTGCCACACGGCGAGGGACAGCCCCCAGCCCTGCCCCTGCCGCCCACCCCTCCAGTCCCTTTGCCCGGCGTCCAGCCGTAGCCTGAGTTGTACCCGTCTACCCTCAGTAGCCTGGTGCCGCCGTCTTGATCATTGCTCCGGCCGGGTCCGACAGGTACCAGGTGCCGCCAAAGCCTTGACCCGTGACGTCGCCCTGCTTCTTGTCCTTCGCGTAGTAGTACAGCGGCAGTCCGTTCAAAGTCAGCTGCTTTGCGCCATCCGGCGTCGTGATGGTACCCAGCGCTCCGGTGACCCCTTCAGCGGACGGCGTGGCAGCGGTGGTGAGGACTGGCGGCCACGCTGTCAGGCACCCTCCCGTGCAGGCGCTGGTGCCCGAGTCCTTCGTGTCCTTGGTGAAGAAGTAGAGGCTCATGCCCTTTGCGTCCACCACAATCTTGCCGGCGCTTGAGGACGCGGTCATGAGGTCGACGGCGGGTGCTGCGGTTGTGGCGGTCGGGGCCGCCGACGTGGCGGCGGGGCTTGTGGCGGATGCGCTGGGTGCGGCCGTTGTGGTGGTGGTTCCCGGGCTGCCGCCGCAACCTGCCAGTGCGGCCATGAGGGCCATGGCCGCAAGACTGGTGCCCAGATGCTTTTTCATGGAATTGCTCCTCGGCTGGTGGCCCGGCGTCGGATCGCCGGACGCTAACCGGTACGACGCCCCAAGGTGAAGAATGGTTCAAGGAGTTGCCCCCTGTTTTTCGCCGCAGGGCGCGTTGTCTTACCGCCGGTGAACCGTTTACCCGTGGAGGACGTCGTATCAGCCGGAACCAAGGAAGCTCAGCCAACCGGGGGGATCAGGGACCGCGGTGAGACACCAGTGACAGGAGGAGGCGGGCATGCCGCTGGACGAGGATGTGGTGGCCGCGATCTACCGCGAACACGGCCCCGCCCTGCGCCGGTTCGTGCTCAGCGCCTCACGGGATCCGCAGCTTGCCGAGGACGTGGTCCAGGAGACGGTGCTTCGCGTCTGGCAGCAGGCCCCGGACATCACTGGCAGCCTGCGCAGCTACCTCTTCCGGACGGCGCGCAACATCATGATTGACAACTACCGGAAAGCGCAGCGGAGGCCTGCCGAGGTCACGGAACGCGAAGTCGCCGATCCCGCCGAAGCCGTTGAACGAGTGGATGAACTGCTCAACCGGGTGCTCATGGAGGAGGCCCTGCTCCGGCTCAGCAGCGAACACCGGGACGTTCTGGTGGCGCTCCACTACCGCCGTTTCACCGTCAACGAGGCCGCCGTGCAGCTGAACATTCCCAGCGGAACAGTGAAGTCGCGGGCGTACTACGCGGTCCGGGCCTTGCGGACCATCCTGGATGAGATGGGGGTGGAACGGTGAACGCCGCGGACCTGCACCACTTGCTCGGCGCCTACGTGCTCGGGGGACTGGATTCCTCCGATTCGCAACGCTTCGAAGCCCATCTCCAGGACTGTGCCGAGTGCAGGGCGGACCTCGCCGAACTGGAAAGCATGCCGGCCCTGCTGGACGCGCTCCCGGTGCCTGAGGCGGTGGCACTGACCGGAACTTCCCGCATCGTCCCCACGGCAGAGCCGGCCGCGTCGGTGCCCCGCGCGGTCCTCGTCGAACTGGCCACCCGTCGTCGTAAATCACGACGGCGGTGGGTAGCGCTGGTGGGCGCCGTCGCCGCCGCGTGCCTAGCGTTGGGCGTGGCCGCGGGCCCGCTGCTGAACCGGCCGCCGCAGCCTGACGCCAGCTACTCGGTCCAGGCCGACAACGGCCTGCGCTTCAGCGTGGACCTGGCCCGGAAGAACTGGGGCACGGAACTGGCCGTTAACGGCAGCAGCATGCCGCTGACCGGAACATACTCACTGTGGGTGCGGGACCGCGCCGGCGGGGAGGACCGCGCCTGCGCTTGGACGGCTACGCCCAGCGGTCGGATCAAAGTCACCGGCGCAACGCCGGTTCAATTGGCCAGCATCGCCACCGTGGAGCTGCGGGACGACGACGAGAAGACCGTCGCCGTGATTACCGTTCCCTAG
>JBDTQQ010000052.1:0-9896 GCA_039932075.1 Pseudarthrobacter sp.
GGACACCGGCACCGTCAGCAGCTGGAAAATCCAGGCCACCAGCAGCACCGGCCACACCCACCACGTCCTCATCTGCAAGCCGATGGCTGCCAGGAGCAGGAACAGACCCAGCACCTGCGGCTTGGTGGCAGCGTGCATGCGGCTCAGCAGGTCAGGGAAGCGGAGGAGTCCGACGGCGGCTGCCAGGGACATGAGGGCGCCCGCCACCAGGAACACCGCCGTCACGGTATCAATCACGTTATCCACCAGGCTCGCCTCAGGACTCATGGGTCTGTTCCCGCCTGTCGGCCACGAAGCGTGCCACTGTCACGGAGCCGATGAAGCCGACCACCGAGAGTGCCACGAGCAGCATCAGGTTGTTCAGGTGCCGGTTCACTGCCATGTCGATGCACAGCGCCGCGCCGAGGATGGCCAGCAGCACATCGGAGGCCAGCACCCGGTCCAGCAGCGAGGGCCCCCGGGCGATCCGGATGATGGCACCGGCTGCGGCCAGCGAAAGGATGACTGCCGTGACAGTCAGGACAATCTGCATCATGCCGGGTTCTCCTGCCGCACTGCTTCGAGTTCTTCCCTGCTGCCCATGATGCGGATCAAGCCGGCTTCGATGGAGCGGACTTCCTTGCGCAGGCTTGCCACGTCCTCGGCGGTGCTGATATTGAGCGCGTGGAGGTAGAGGGTGGACGTTGAACGGTCCACTTCCACCACCAGGGAACCCGGGATCAGCGAGATCACGTGCCCCACGGCGGTGACTATCAGGTCCTGGTGGCTCCGCAGCGGGACAGCAACCACGGCGTTGATCACCTTCGGTCCGCGGACGGCCGCCAAGTACATGACTTCGATGCTCGCTGCCGCCACCCGGGCCAGGAACCGCAGGGCGAAAGGCACGGCGCGAAGGATGTTGAACCTGCCGCTGAGTTCCACCGGCGGCAGGTAGAACATCCGGGCCACGAGCACGGCCAGCAGGGCGCCGAAAAGCAGGTTGCCGGGACTGAAGTCCTGCCATAGCGCACCCCAGACGATCACCAGCCACACCAGCAGGGGAACCTCCTGGCGCAAGGAAATCCGGCGGCGGCTCATTCGCCCCCACCCGCTTTCAGCGCCAAGGGCGGAACGACGGTGTCCTCACCGAGCACGGCCTGGATATAGGAGGACCTGTCCAGCATCTCCTGGGCCGCTTGGTCCGCGACCTTGAACAGTGGGCCGGCGAAAACAGTGAGGGAGACCCCAAGCACCACCAGGCCGAGTGTTGAGCCCACCATGGTCCGGGGCAGCAGGGTCACGCTGTCGCGCCCGGCCCGGCTGCCAGTGGCAGATTCCTCGGGCGCCGCCAGCAGGACGGGGTCTGGGTGCTCGGCGTCCGACGGTTTGCGCCAGAACGCACGGTTCCACACCCTGGCCACGGCAAGGAGTGTCAGCAGGCTGGTGACCACGCCGCCGATCACCAGGGCATAGGCGAGCGGAGTGCCCAGTTCGATTCCGGCCTGGATCAGGCCCACCTTGCCCAGGAACCCGGAGAACGGCGGGATTCCGGCCAGGTTCATCGCGGGAACAAAGAACAGAAGCGCAAGGAGGGGCGAAAGCTTGGCCAGGCCCGCCAGCCGGTCCACGGAGGAACTGCCGCCACGGCGTTCGATCAGGCCCGTGACCAGGAAGAGGCTGGTCTGGATGGTGATGTGGTGCGCCACGTAGAACACGGCAGCGGCAAGCCCGGCCACGGAAGACATCGCCAGGCCAAACACCATGTAGCCGATGTGGCTCACCAGCGTAAAGGACAGCAGACGTTTGATGTCGCTCTGGGCCAGGGCGCCGAGGATTCCGACCACCATGGTCAGTAGCGCCACCACCATCAAGGGAGTGTTCAGGCTGTCGCCGGGGAACAGCAGGGTCTCGGTGCGGACCATTGCATACACGCCCACTTTGGTCAGCAGGCCGGCGAAGACGGCGGTGACCGGGGCTGGCGCCGTGGGGTAGGAGTCAGGCAGCCAGAACGACAGCGGGAACACGGCCGCCTTGATGCCGAAGGCCACCAGGAGCATCACATGCAGCAGAGTCTGTGTTCCCTCGTCCAGGTCCGCGAGCTTGATGGCAAGGTCCGCCATGTTCACCGTTCCGGTGGCCCCATAGACCATCGCGATGGAGATCAGGAACAGCACGGAGGACACCACGGAAACCACTACATAGGTGACGCCCGCCCGGATACGGGGGCCGGTACCGCCCAGGGTCATCAGGACGTAGCTTGCGGTCAGGAGGATTTCAAAACCGACGTAGAGGTTGAAGAGATCCCCGGACAGGAACGCGTTGGACACGCCGGCCACGAGGATCAGGAACGTGGGGTGGAAGATCGACACCGGGGCGTCCTGGTCACCGTCGGCCATGCCCTGCCCGGTGGCGTAGATCAGCACCGAGAGGCTGACGGCGGAAGACACCACCAGCATGAGGGAGGAGAACTGGTCCACCACCATCGTGATGCCCCAGGGCGGCAGCCAGCCTCCGATGTTCACAGCGGCTGTCCCGCCCTCCCACACTGATGCGAGCAGGAAGCACTCCAGGAGGAGCGTCAGGGACAGCACAACAATGCTCACGGCGCGCTGCGCCCGGGAGTGCCGGAACAGCAGGAAGGCCAGTGCGGCGCCGAAGATGGGCAATAGGACGGCGAGCGGGGCAAAGCTTGCGATGTTCACTTCACACCTCCTTCGGGGCCAGGGGTTACGTTCCGCGATCCGGGCTGCTCTTCGGCGGCGGCATCCGCGGCGGGAATCTCCTTGGCGCCAGCCACCACCACGGATTCCCCGGACGCTGCATGATCGGAGATGGTGCTGCCCTCGCTGCCAAGCATGGTGAGGGGGAACTCGGAGGTCTCGGCCGGGACCGGGGCGTCGTCCTCGGCGTCGAACCTGGGCGTTTCGGCGACGCGGCGGTCCTCGACGTCGTCCTGGATCTCGTCCTGGCGTGCCAACACCCAGGTGCGGTAGATGATGCCGAGCATAAACGCGGTGACGGCGAAAGAGATCACGATCGAGGTGAGGATGAGGGCTTGCGGGAGGGGGTCGGCGTACTCGTCGGCTCCAGTGTCCTTGTTGAAGAACGGCGCCAGGCCGGCATAGCCGCCCGTGGTCAGGATCAGCAGGTTGGTGGCGTTGGTCAGGAGCATCAACCCCAGCAGCACGCGGGTAAGGCTTCGTTCCAAAATCAAGTAGATGGCGCACGCGTACAGCGCACCCATCACAATCAGCAGGGTCAGGTTGACGCTCATCCTTGGCCCTTCACTGTGGATTCGGTGGACAGGCCCAGGGGTTCGTGCCCGTCCGCGGAAACGGCGCCGGCCATCACGTCCCCGGCAAGGGCGTCCCCGGCAAGGGCGTCCTCGACCAGGGAGTCCGGTGCCGGCTCGGTCATGTGCTCGTCAAAATGTTCGTCGATCTCGGAACCCAGGCTGCGCAGCACGTCCAGGACGAGGCCCACCACCACGATGTACACGCCGATATCGAAGATGGTGGAGGTGACGAACTTGATGTCGCCGAACACCGGCAGCCAAAGTTCGATGATGGCGCTCTGGAACACCTGCCCGCCCAGCAAGAGCGGCACCACACCCGAGGCGGCCGCCGTCGCCAGACCAATCCCGAGCAGGGTTCCGGCACCCACGGGGGTGGCCTCCCGCAGTTCGAAGCGGCCGCCGGCCAGGTAACGGATGGCCAGGGCAAGCCCCGCCGTCAGGCCGCCGGCGAAACCACCGCCCGGCAGGTTGTGCCCGGCGAGGAGGAGGTACAGGGAGAAGATGATCAGGGAGTGGAAGATCAGCCGCGTGACCACCTCGAAGATGATGGAACGCCGTTCGGGGGCCAGGGTCCGTCCTGCCACGATCCAGGCGTCCCGCGCCGAGGCGGCGAACTTCCGGCTGATGGCCAGCGAGGCGGCTTCGCGCGAACCGGGATCGGCTGCGGACTGGCGTCCAACGCTGCCCTCGGCAATGCTGGAAGAAACCCGGAGCCGGTCGCCGCGTCCGCGGACGAAGATCAGGCTGGCGACGCCGGTAGCGGCGAGGGCGAGCACCGAAATTTCCCCGAAGGTATCCCAGGCCCTGATGTCCACGAGGGTCACGTTGACGATATTCAGTCCGCCGCCGCCCTCGTAGGCAAGCCGCGGGAATTCCAGTGACACCGGGGCCGCCACCCGGGCGCCCATGGCGTAGATGGCGGCGAAGACCATGGTGACGCCGAAGGCGCACCCAATGATCACGCGGACCACCCGGTACCTGCCGCCGGTGCGGTCGCGGAGCTCGGCCGGGAGGCTGCGCATGGCCAGCACGAAGGCCACCAGGATGATGGTTTCCACCAGCATCTGCGTCAGGGCCAGGTCCGGCGCGCCCTGGAGCGCGAACATCAGGGCAATCCCATATCCGGTCACAGACACCATCAGCACGGCGAGGAACCGCCTGTTGGCCTTCACCGCCGCCAGCGCGCCGATCACGATTGCTGCGCCCACCACCGGCTGAAGCGGGGAGAAGGAGTCGATGAAATACAGGTCCTCCGGTAGTGGCTTGCCCGCCACGAGCATGGTGGTCAGCGGCAGCGCGAACGCCATGGAAAGGATGACCGAAAGGTAGAAGTAGAGCGAACCGCGCTGCGTGCGGCCCGTGATCCACACCGCCACATCATCCAGGGCACCAATGCTGAGTTGGTAGAAGCGGTCGCCGTCGATCCAGCCGGGCACCCGGGACTGTGCCCGCTCCACGAGCGTCCGGCCGAAGTGCATGGCCAGGCCCAGGGCGAACGTTAGCGCAGTCAGCCCGAGGGCCGGAGTGAGACCGTGCCACAGCGCAAGGTGCCCTGCCTGCTCACCCGGTGTGCCGGCGTCGGCCGCGGTGGACGCAAAGAGGGCCGCATAAGGCTGGATCCAGGCATCCACGGGGGCCGGCCACAGGCCATAAACAATGGTGAGGAGGCTGAGAAGCGCGGGAGCCGCAAGGAACGCGGGCCTGACCGCCTTGAACGGTGTGGGCTCAACGCCGGACTTGACGGCGAACGCCCCCCACATAAAACGGGCGCTGTAGGCGAACGTGAGGACCGAGCCCAGAACGATGCCCACCAGCACAACCGTGCTCCAGGAATCCCCGGATGAGGCATGGTGCACGAAGGCCTCCAGGACCGATTCCTTGGCCACAAATCCTGCCAGCAACGGAATGCCGGCCATCGACGCTGCGCCGATGCCGGCAACGATGCCGAGCGCCCGGGACGAGCGGAAGACGCCCGAGAGTTGGCGGACATCACGCGTGCCGGACTGGTGATCGATGATGCCCACCACCAGGAACAGGGTGGCCTTGAAGAGGCCATGGGCCAAAAGCATCGCGAGGCCGGCGAGCGCGGCGTCCGGCGTCCCGAGTCCCACCACCATGGTGAGGAAGCCAAGCTGGCTGACGGTGCCATAGGCGAGAATCAGCTTAATGTCGGTCTGGCGCAGCGCCCGGTAGCCGCCCACGAGCATGGTGGCCAGGCCAAGGCCCAGCACCACCGGCAGCCAGAAGGTCGTTTCCGCGAATCCCGGCGCGAGCCTGGCCACCAGGTAAATGCCGGCCTTCACCATCGCCGCGGCGTGCAGGTAGGCGCTGACGGGGGTGGGGGCTGCCATGGCTCCCGGCAGCCAGAAGTGGAAGGGAACCAGCGCGGATTTGCTGATGGCACCTACGAGGATAAGCACGACGGCGGCGGCGACAATGCCGCTGTCCGGTCCGCTTACCAGCGTGGGAGCCTGCGCCATAATCGCCGAGATCCGGTACGTTCCGGCACTGTAGCCCACCATGATCAGGCCCACCAGCATGGCCAGGCCGCCGGCGGTGGTGACCATCAAGGCCTGCAGGGCGGAGCGCCGGGCGGCCAGCCTGGTTCTGGCGAAGCCGATCAACAGGTAGGAAAGGATGGTGGTGAGTTCCCAGAAGATGAACAGCAGGAGCAGGTCGTCCGCCACCACCAGGCCGAACATGGCACCCGCGAAGGCGAGCAACTGGGCGCCGAAGCCGCCCAAGTCCTGGTCTTTCTTGCTGAAGTACCGGGCACAGTAGACCAGCACCAAGGCGCCCACGCCCAGGACCAGCAGGGACATCACCCACGCCAGCGGATCCAGCCGGAAGGCGAATTCCAGCTTCAGCCCGGGAATCCACGGGATGACCTCGGTGACCGCGCCGGAGTCCGAATACACGCTGCCATGTTGAAACAGCAGCCAGATGAACGATGCAGCGGGCACGGCTGCGAGGGCGTAGAACGCGTTACGGCCCCACATCCTGAACAGGAGAGGCGCCACAGTAGCCACCGTAAACTGCACGGCAAGGACTGTGATCACTGTTATCTCCGCAACGTCAGGAATTCGCTTTACAAAAAGTTAGGGCAGGCGGTCAATCGTTAGGTTCGGTGGCCACAGTTTATCAAGTCATTCCGGCCGTTTTCCGCGCAAAGCGCCCCGGCCGCTCGATTTTGCCGGGTGTCAGGCGTATTATGCCCGCGCTGTTCCCCGCGGGCGGATAGCATTCAGCCTATGAACACCGCCAGCGCTCCTGAGGCCACGCAGCCGTCATCGGAACTCGCATCCGGAAACCAGGCCCCCGGCAAGGGCCGCGTGCTCGCCTGGGCCGCCTGGGACTGGGGCTCGGCTGCGTTCAACGCGGTGATGACCACGTTCGTCTTCACCGTCTATCTCACCTCCACCGCCTTCGGGGACAAGGACCAGGCCTCGGCTGTCCTGGGCGGTGCGCTGGCCGTTGCAGGCCTCGCCATCGCCCTGCTCGCTCCGGTGACGGGGCAGCGCTCGGACAACGGCGGGCGCCGCAAGCTGTGGCTGGGAGTCAACACGGCCGCCGTCGCCATTCTGACGGGGCTGTGTTTCTTTGTCTTCCCCCGCCCGGAGTTCCTGTTGCTGGGCGTCTCCCTGATTGCCCTCGGGAACGTGTTCTTTGAGTTCGCCGGCGTCAACTACAACGCCATGCTCACCCAGGTATCCACCCCGACGAACATCGGCAAGGTCAGCGGGTTTGGCTGGGGAATGGGTTACCTCGGCGGCATCGTGGCCCTGCTGGTGGTGCTGCAACTCTTCGTGCAACCGAGCTTCGACTGGTTCGGCGCCTCCACGGAAGGCAGCCTCAACATCCGCCTCGTGGCCGTGTTCTCCGCGCTATGGTTCTTCATCTTCGCCCTCCCGGTCCTGTTCACCGTCCCGGAGTTGCCGCGGCCGGCACGGGCAAAACAGCTGGGCTTCCTGGCCTCCTACGGGTTACTGGCCCGCCGGATTAAGGCGATCTATGCCACGAGCCCCCACACGATTTACTTCCTTCTCGCCAGCGCAGTCTTCCGCGACGGGCTCGCGGCAGTCTTCACCTTCGGCGGGATCATCGCGGCCGGAACCTTCGGCTTCGCCCTGCCCCAGGTCATCTTCTTCGCCATCTTCGGCAACGTGGTGGCGGCCGTGGGCGCAGTCATTGGCGGCTTCCTGGATGACCGGGTGGGGCCCAAGGCCGTGATCATGGGCTCCCTCGTGGGCCTGTTGATCGCCGGCACCATGATCCTCGTCCTCGGCAACGGCAGCTACGTGTTCTTCGGAACCGCCTGGGCCGGCGCCACTACATTCTGGGTCTTCGGGCTGTTCCTCTGCCTGTTCGTGGGCCCGGCACAGTCATCCTCCAGGGCCTACCTGGCCCGGCTTGCACCCAGCGGCGAGACCGGCGAACTGTTCGGCCTCTACGCAACCACCGGCCGCGCCGTCAGCTTCCTGGCCCCCGCCCTGTTCACCCTCTGCATCACGCTGGCCACGCCCTTGGTTGCTCCCGGCGAGGCCCAGCGCTGGGGAATCCTGGGCATCATGGTGGTCCTGCTCGCCGGCCTGCTGGTCCTGCTGCCGGTAAAGCCGCCGAACCAGGCATCCATCGCCCGGGTCCCCGCCTCATAGCGGGCCTCCCAGCGGGCCTCCTAGCGAGACGACATCGCGCCGGTTAGCCGCCCTGCAGTCGAGCGGCGCACAGACATCCGAAAACGACCTGCGGAGACTAGGCTGGACGTATGAACGTGGACGAAACGAACCTCCCCGGCCTGGGCCGGCGGAAGGATTTCATGACGGCTTCCGGGCGCCGCATCGGCGTCGTGGAGCTGCGGGAAGGCCAGACGGAACTTATCGTTTCCACCTGGGACGATCCTGACACCTGCCAGGCCTCCATTCCCCTGACCGGGGATGAGGCAGCCACCCTGGGCAACCTCCTCGGCGGGCGGCACCTGGCCATGAAGCTGACCGAGGAACACCGGGACGTGCCCGGGATTGTGACCCGGCAGTTCTCCATCGCCCCGGATTCCCCGTTCCAGAACCAGCCCATGGGCAAAGCATGCATCCGCACCCGGTGCGGCGTCTCCATTGTGGCGATCATGCGCGAAGGCGAGGTGCTCCCGTCGCCGGGACCCGACGTCGTCCTTCATTCGGGTGATTTGCTGGTGGCAGTAGGAACGCAAGAGGGCCTCGACTCGGCGGCCGATATCCTCCGCAACGGCTGACCGGTATGGACCCGCTGGCCCTGACCCTCATTGAACTGGGGGCCGTTGTGTTCTGCCTTGGCCTGTTGGCCAGGCTGGCCGGACGGATCGGAATGTCACCCATTCCCCTTTACCTCGTGGGTGGACTCGCCTTCGGCGCAGGCGGGGTGGTCAAGCTTGATGGTATGCACGAATTCGCACATTTATCCGGCGAAATCGGCGTCATACTGCTGCTGCTTATGCTCGGATTGGAATATACGGCTGCCGAGCTTTTCACCGGTCTGCGCAGGTCCTGGCAGGCCGGTGTTCTCGACCTGGTACTGAATTTCGCACCCGGAGCGGCGCTGGCATTCCTGCTGGGCTGGGGTCCGGTGGGTGCCATGGTCATGGGCGGCGTCACGTATATATCCTCCTCCGGCATCGCCGCGAAGGTGATCACCGACCTCGGCCGGCTCGGCAACCGCGAAACACCTGTGGTGCTGTCCATCCTGGTGTTCGAGGATCTGGCCATGGCCGTCTATCTGCCGATCCTTACGGCCACCCTGGCTGGCGTGAGCTTCCTGGGCGGGCTGACCACCGTGGGCATTTCCCTGGCGGTGGTCACTCTCGTCCTGATGGTGGCACTGCGGCACGGCCACCACGTGTCCAAGGCCGTGCACAGCGAAAACTCCGAGGTTTTCTTACTCAACCTGCTCGGTGCCGCCCTGCTGGTGGCCGGCGTAGCTTCGGCCATGCAGGTCTCCGCGGCGGTGGGCGCGTTTATGCTCGGCATCGCCATCTCCGGCGCCACGGCCCACAGCGCCGCCCGGATCCTCGAACCCCTTCGGGACCTGTTCGCCGCTATTTTCTTTGTGGCGTTCGGGCTCAACACCGATCCTGCGTCCATCCCCCCGGTCCTCGGCTGGGCGCTGGTCCTGGCCGTCATCACCGCGGCCACCAAGATGATCACCGGGATCTGGGCGGCCAAGCGCGCAGGGATCGCCCGGCCCGGCCGGTTCCGTGCCGGTGCCGCCCTGATAGCCCGCGGCGAGTTCTCCATTGTCATCGCCGGACTGGCCGTCGCCTCGGGTGTGGTACCTCGCGACCTCGCAGCACTTGCCACCGCCTACGTCCTGCTGATGGCCATCATCGGACCACTGGCCGCCCGTTACGTGGAGCCCGCGGTCAAGGCACTCCGCCCGCCGGCTGGGGAGCCGGCCCGCGCGTAGCTCCCCCGCGAAACCCGCCTAAATCTCGGTGCGGTGGAAGTTCAGGTGGCTGCGGCTGGCGGTCGGGCCGCGCTGGCCCTGGTAGCGGTTGCCGTACTCGCCCGAGCCGTAAGGGTGCTCGGCCGCGGACGTCAGCCGGAAGAAGCACAGCTGGCCGATCTTCATCCCCGGCCACAGCTTGATGGGC
>JBDTQQ010000053.1:0-9726 GCA_039932075.1 Pseudarthrobacter sp.
TCGCAGTTCAGGACGTTCGCAGCTCAGAACGCTCGCCGGTTAGGCGAACAAACACGAAGGATCCAACCATGGATACCCCAGCCCTGCCTGCCCTCGCGGTGGACGGCCTCGGTCTGCAGATCGGCGGTGCCCGCATCCTCCAGGATGTGAGCTTCGCCGTCGGCGCCGGCGAAATGATCGGCGTGATCGGCCCCAACGGCGCCGGTAAGACCACCTTGTTCAACCTGATTTCCGGGGTGATGCGGCCTACCGAAGGCAGTGTCAGCCTGAACGGCAGGGAGATCACGGCAGCGCCCATCCACCGCAGGACCAAGGCAGGGCTGGGGCGGACCTTCCAGACGTCCAACCTGTTCCCCCGGCTCAGTGTCCTGGAGAACGTCCGGCTCGCCGCGCAGGCCAAGATCGGCGGCAGCCTCAACCTTCTGCGCTTCCCGTCCGCGTCGGACGAAGCCACCCGGATTGCCCGCGGCACCATCTGTGAAGTGGGGCTTAGCGGGCAGCTCACGACGGCGGCGGGGGACCTTTCGCACGGCGAGAAACGCAAGGTGGAGATCGCCGTGCTCCTGGCCACCGATCCCGCCGTTGTCCTCCTCGACGAACCGATGGCAGGCGTCGCGTCGGGGGACGTCCCGTCCCTCACCGCGATCATCGCCCGGCTGCACCGCGACCGCGGCTGCACCGTCATGATGGTGGAGCACCACATGGACGTGGTCCTGGGCCTCGTGGACCGGGTGGCCGTGATGCACCACGGCAGCCTCCTGGCCCTGGACAGCCCCGACGCTGTGATGGCCGATCCCACCGTTCAGAGTGCCTACCTTGGAGAACCCGTATGACCACCGGAACGGCACCCAGCCCCATGCCCGGGGGCCCCGCCCCCAACGGCCCCAACCTCAGCCCCATCCTCAGGATCGACGGACTTAACGCGCACATCGCCGGCCAACAGGTGGTGGAGGACGTGTCCTTCACTGTTCCGGCAACCGGCATCACCGCCCTGCTGGGCCGCAACGGCGTGGGAAAAACCAGCACCATCAAGGCCATCATCGGCCTGATCGACCGCAGCGGCATGGTGGAACTCGACGGCGTCCGGGTCGAGAAAGAGCCAACCTACAAGATCATCCGCAGCGGCGTGGGCTATGTCCCGGAAGACCGCGAAGTGTTCTCCAAACTCACCGTCGCCGAGAACCTCAGACTGGCCGAACGCGACGCCGCACCCCGGCGCCAGCTTGTGGAGGAACTGTTCCCCGACCTGCTGGCCCGTTCCGGCCAGATGGCAGGCACCCTCTCCGGCGGGCAGCAGCAGATGGTGGCGCTGGCCCGCGCGCTGCTGAACACCAACAAGATCCTCCTCGTCGACGAACCCACCAAGGGCCTGGCCCCGAAGATCGTTGCCGAAGTGGCCGAAACCCTCGCCGAGGCCGCCAAGACCGTCCCCATCCTCCTGGTGGAACAGAACCTGCAGGTGGTCCGCAAGCTCGCGGAAGGCGCCGTGGTCCTCTCCGGCGGCCGCGTGGTCCACACCGGGAACGCGCTCGAGTTCCTGGACGACGACGCGCTCACGCAACGGCTGCTCGGGGTGTCCACCGACTCGGCACCCCATGAGGCTGGCCGCCACGAGGCTGCCCCTCACGACTCGGCACCCCATGCAGCGGCCTCCCAAGAGAAAGGTGCGGCCCTGTGAGCACCGTAGTCCTCCTGCTGTTCACCGGCCTGGGCCTCGGGGCCCTCTACTTCCTGGTGGCCGCCGGCCTGTCCCTGATCTACGGGCTGATGGGTGTGCTGAACTTTGCCCACGGCGCGTTCCTTACCCTCGGCGCCTTCACCGGCTGGGATATCGCCCGCCGGACCGGCGCCGACAACTGGTGGACGTTCCTGCTGTCCCTGCTGGTGGGTGCCGTGGCCGGAGCCGTGTTCGCCGCGTTCACCGAATTCGTCCTGATCCGCCGGCTGTATCAGCGGCATATCGAGCAGGTCCTGATCACGGTGGGCCTGTCGCTCGCTGCAGTTGCCCTCTTCGACGGCATCTGGGGCACCGATCCCGTGTTCATCCAAGGGCCTGCCTGGTTCAAGGAGACCACCGAAATCCTGGGTGCCCGCATCCCCAACGACCGGTTCATCTGCATCATTGCCGCCGTGCTGGTGCTGCTCGCCCTGGTGTTCTTCCTGAAGAACACCCGCTACGGCATGATCATCCGGGCCGGCGTCGAGAACCGGTCCATGGTGACCGCACTCGGCATCGACGTCCGCAAAGCCTTCACCCTCGTCTTCACCATCGGCGGCGCCGCGGCGGGCCTGGGCGGGGTCCTGGCCTCGCACTACTTCGGCTACGTCTCCCCGCTGCTGGGCGGCTCGCTGCTCATCTTCGCCTTCATCGTCCCCGTCAGTGGCGGACTCGGCTCCCTGACGGGCGCGGCCATCGCCGCGGTGGCGGTCGCCGTCCTGCAGCAGTTCGCCAACTTCTACCTCGGCGGCACCGGCGACTTCGTTGTGGTGCTCGCCCTGGCGCTTGTGCTGCTTTTCCGTCCCTCCGGCCTGCTCGGGAGAACCTCATGACCACCGAAACCGACGCCACAGACACCCACGAAACGCAGGGCAATTCCCCGGATCCGGCGGGGTCGCGCCGCGGCCACGCGGACGACGGCGGTGGCTCGCGCCTGCGGCTCACCCGCGGCAGGATGGTGGGCGCCGCCGTCGGAATCGCGGGGATTGTTCTGCTGGTCCTGCTCCCGCTGCTCAACCTGTCACTGCCCGGCGTGCTGCCGGGGCCCACCTACACGCCGGGCTCGCTGCAGCTGCTGGCCATGTGCATGCTGATGGCCGCCGCCGCCCTGACGTACCACCTGCTGCTGGGCGTCGCCGGACTGCTTTCCTTCGGGCACGCCCTGTACTTCGGTGCCGGGGTCTACGGGCTCGCGATCGTCCTGCAGAACCTGGACATCCCGTTGCTTCCGGCCATGGGCCTGACTCTGCTGGTGGTCATTGTGCTGGCTCACGTGGTGGGCAGCATCAGCCTGCGGGTCAGCGGAATTCCCTTCGCCATGGTCACCCTGGCCTTCGCGCAGGCCGGTTCGGTGGTGGTGGGCCGCAACCCGGAAGGCGCCACGGGCGGCGACGAAGGGCTCACGCTGCGCACGGACAACCTGCCGGACTTCCTGGTGGGCGTGGTCAACACCCGCAACCTCTACTGGCTGGCCCTGGCCGTGTTGGTGGCCGTGTTCATCATCGTCACCTGGGTCCAGTCCTCCCGTGCCGGGCACGTGGCGGCGGCCGTCCGCGAGAACGAGCTCCGCGTCCGCGTCCTCGGCCTGCAGCCCTACCTGGTCAAGTTGCTGATCTTTGTGGTCTCCGCCGTCCTGGTCTGCATCATTGGCATGGTTTTCCTGCTGCTGCAGAGCGGCGCCGTGCCCCGGGCCGTGTCCGCCGACCTCACCATCACCCTGCTGGTCATGGTGGTCCTTGGGGGTGTGGGCTCCCGCTGGGGTGCGGTGATTGGCGGCGTCTTCTACACGATCCTGGACCAGCGCCTCACCACGCTCGCGAACTCGGACGCCATCGATGCGCTGCCGGACATCCTGCGCGTGCCGTTGTCTGAACCCCTCTTTATCCTCGGCACCCTGTTCATCCTGGTGGTGCTCTTCCTCCCCGGCGGCCTGACGGGTACCGCCCAGCGGCTGGCCCAACGGCGCAGCCGGCGCGGCGGGGACCGCGTACAGAAGTCCCGCGAGATCCTGGAAGAGGCCGCATGACCACCACAACCGGGCCGGGCAATGCGGACGGCCTGCATACCTTGGGGCGCTGGACCACCGACCGCAGCCTCGCCACCCCGCACCGGATCGCCATCGACGACCGCGGGCTCACCCTCAGCTACGCGGAGCTGGAACGGCGGGCGGCCAACCTCGCCGCGGCACTGCAGGCCGCCGGTTATGTCACGGGCGACAGGATCGCCACCCTGACCGGCAACAGCTCCGACCATGTGGTGGTGTTCTTCGCCTGTGCCAAGGCCGGACTGGTCCTGGTGCCGCTCTCGTGGCGCCTCTCGCCGCGCGAACTCTCCGCGCAGCTGGGCCTGGCCGATCCGCAGCTGCTGCTGGTCGAAGATGACCTGGACGCCCTGGCCGCCGCGGCGTGCGCCCTGCTGCCCCAACCGCCGCGGACCGCGGCACCCGGCCCCGGCGGCGTCGAAAAGTCCGTGCCCGCACCGTCGCGGGCGGCCCTGTCGCGGGTGCTCCCGACGGCGGCGCCCCCCGCGGTAGCGCCTGCCCGGGCAGTGCGCGACGACGACGCCCTCCTCATGATTTTCACCTCTGGCACCGAGGGGGCCAGCAAGGCCGCCGTCCTGACCCACGCGAACTGTTTCTGGACCAACCTTTCGCTCTCCCGGACCCTGGACATGGCCAGTACCGACGTTGTGCTGGCAGTACTGCCCCAGTTCCATGTGGGCGGGTGGAACATCCAGCCGCTGCTGGCCTGGTGGGCGGGTGCCACGGTAGTCCTGGAACGGGGTTTCGAACCGGGCCGGGTCCTGCAACTGATTGCCGAGCGCCACGTCACCATGCTGATGGGCGTCCCCACCCAGTACCTGATGCTGGCCGAGCACCCGGACTTCGCGCAGAGCGACCTCAGCAGCCTGCGCCACGCGGTGGTGGGAGGCGCGCCGATGCCGGCACCGCTGCTGCGGATCTGGCACCGCCGCGGAGTGGCGCTCAGCCAGGGTTACGGGCTCACGGAGGCCTCGCCCAACGTGCTCTGCCTGGCCAACGAGGACGCCGAACGCATGGTGGGCTACTCCGGAAAGGCGTACCCGCACGTCGCCGTTGCGGTTGCCGATCCGGTCACCGGTGAAATCTACGACGGCGCCGCCACCGGTGAGCTCCTGGTTGGCGGACCCGGCGTGTTCGCCGGGTATTTCCGCGACCCGGCCGCCACCGCGGCCGTGCTCGCCGGCGGCTGGCTGCACACCGGTGACCTGGTGGCACGCGACGCCGACGGGTACATCAGGGTGGTGGACCGGCTCAAGGACATCTACATCTCCGGCGGCGAAAACGTCGCCCCGGCCGAGGTGGAGGCGGTGCTGCTGGCCCACCCCGCAGTGGCGCAGGCCGCCGTGGTCGGTGTGCAGGATGAACGCTGGGGTGAAAGCGGAGTGGCCTTTGTGGTGGTGCGCGCCGGCATGGCCACCGATGAGCAGGAACTGCTGGAGCACTGCGCCGCGCAACTGTCCGCCTTCAAGATCCCCACCGCCATCGCGATGGTCGGAGCCCTGCCGCGCACGGCGCTGAACAAGGTGCTGCGCGCCAGGCTGCGGCAGGAAATCGCTGGCAGGGAACCGGTTCAGGATGACCCTGTACGGCTGGGAACGGCGCCGCGGGAAACGGCGCAGCCTACCCACGCGGAAGGCGGCCGGCCATGAGCGCCCAGCCACGTACCGCCAGGGGCACACGGACCAAAGCCAAACTGCTCGAAGCAGCCGAAGCGGTGTTTGCCTCGGTGGGCTACCACGAAGCCTCCATCGTCAAGATCACTGAAGAGGCCGGCGTCGGACTCGGTACCTTCTACCTGTACTTCGACGGCAAGCAGGCCATTTTCGATGAGGTGGTGGAGGACCTCAACCGGCGGGTCCGGCACGCTATGACCGACGCCGCCCGCAGCGCCGACACCCGGCTTGAGGCCGAACGCGCAGGTTTCCGGGCGTTCTTCCGGTTCACGGCGCAGCACCCGGCGCTCTACCGGATCATCCGCCAGGCCGAGTTCGTTTCCCCGGGCGCCCTGCGGCTGCACTACACGCGCATTGTGGACGGCTACATTGCTGGGCTGAAAGCCGCACAGCTCAGCGGCGAGGTCCGGGACATGGATCCCACCGTTGCGGCTTGGGCCCTGATGGGCATCGGTGAACTGATCGGCATGCGCTGGGTGCTCTGGGATGAGGAAGATACCGATCCCGTGCAGGGTGCGCGCCCCGACGTACCGGAGGAGGTGTTCGAGGAGATGATGCAGTTCATCGAGCGGGCCCTCGCCCCGGGGACCGGCGTTGCCCCAACCCAGAGCGCTGCCGCAGTTCCCGGCGCACTCCCAGCGATTTCCACCCCGCCCCAGGAAGGGAAAGCCCCATGACGCACGCAGCCAACAGCACCGGCTACCGGACCACCGACGTCGAGGTCCGCGGCGGCACCCTGCACACCGCCCTGTGGGGTCCGGACGATCCCGAGGCGCCCACCATATTGGCCGTCCATGGCGTGACGTCGTCCCACAAGGCGTGGCCGTACCTGGCTGAGGCCCTGCCAGGCGTCCGGATCATCGCGCCCGACCTTCGGGGCCGCGGGCGCAGCAACACGCTGCCCGGCCCTTACGGGATGCCCACGCACGCCAACGACCTTGCCGCCGTCCTGGCCGCGCTGACCACGGGGCCCGTGGTCGTCGTCGGGCATTCCATGGGCGCCTTTGCCGCCCTGGTCCTGGCGAACCTGTTCCCCGAGCGGGTGCGGTCACTGGTGCTGGTGGACGGCGGGCTGCCGCTGCAGGTTCCGGCGGGGTTCTCCGACGAGGATGTGGTGGCGGCGGTGCTGGGCACGGCCGCGGAACGCCTGAACTCCACTTTCCCGAGCCGCGAGGTCTACCGGTCCTTTTGGCGGCAGCACCCGGCGTTCAGCGCGGACTGGACTCCGCTGGTGGAGGAATATGTGGACTACGACCTGACGGGGGAGGAGCCGGAACTGAAGCCGGCCACCCGCTATCAGGCCATGGCGGAGGATACCGCCGAGCTGCACCGGGGCGCGTCACTGCTCAAAGCACTGGATGAACTGGCCGTTGATACGCAGGTGCTCCGGGCGCCGCGCGGACTCCTCAACGAACCGGCCGCGCTGTACTCGCCGGGCTATCTCGAGGAGTGGGCGGAGAAGCTGCCGTCCCTTCGTGTCCGGGAGGTGCCCGATGTCAACCATTACACGATCGTCATGGGCCAGGCGGGTGCCCGGGCCGTGGCCGGGAGTGTGCAGGAGGCGCTGGCCGCCCGGTAGTTGGTGCGGCGCGTGAAACCTGCCTGATACGGTGGCGTCCACAACAACTGATCAGGCTGGTGCCGTGCGAGACTCCACCCTCCCCTCAACGGGGGCCACCGCCGGGATCCTGCAGCGGCCCTACCTGTGGGTGACCATCGGCGCGTGTTCCCTGGTATTCCTGGCGGCGTTCGAATCGCTGGCGGTGACCACCATCATGCCCGTGGTCAGCCGCGAGCTGAACGGGGCCAGCCTGTATGCGCTGGCTTTCGCCGGGCCCATGGCCACCGGAGTGATCGGGATGGTGGCGGCCGGCAACTGGTCTGACCGCCGGGGACCCACCCTGCCGCTCTACGCCTCCGTGGCCCTGTTCGTGCTCGGCCTGATCATCGCCGGCACTGCCGTGTCCATGCCTGTGCTGGTCGCAGGCCGGCTGGTGCAGGGGCTGGGCGGCGGGGCCCTGACCGTGGCGCTCTACGTGGTGGTGGCCCGTGTCTATCCGTCCGTTCTTCACCCGGGGATCTTCGCGGCCTTCTCCGCCGCGTGGGTCATTCCGTCGCTCGTGGGACCGTTCGCGGCCGGCATCGTGGCGGAGGTCCTGAGCTGGCACTGGGTGTTCCTCGGCGTGGTGGGACTGGTTGTGCCCGCGCTGGTGATGATCGTCCCGGTGCTCCGCGGGATGGACCGTCAGCCGGAACAGGCGGCCCTTCCGCCGTGGGCGGTGGGCCGGATCGCCTGGGCTGCGCTCGCCGCGCTCGCCGTGCTGGGCCTGAACCTCTCGGCAGGAGTCACTATCGCGGCCGTCCCCGCAGCACCGGCACTCCTGGCCGCGGCCGCCGTCGTCATAGCCTTGGTTGCCGTGCGCCCGCTCGTGCCGCGGGGAACACTGCTCGCCCGCCGTGGCCTGCCGAGTGTAATCCTGACGCGCGGACTGGCCGCCGCGGCGTTTTTCGGGGCTGAGGTGTACCTGCCGTATCTGCTGATCGACCAGTACGCGTTTGCGCCGACGTTCGCCGGCCTGGCGCTCACGGCAGGTGCGGTGGCATGGGCCGGTGCCGCCGCGATCCAGGGCCGGCTCGGCACGGGGCTGCAGCACCGCGCCGCTGTCCGCATCGGCTCAGCGCTGGTGCTGGCGGCCATTGTGCTCACGCTGGCGACGGCGGCTCTCCACTGGCCTGCCGCCGTCGCGATCGCCGGCTGGACTTTCGCCGGCGGCGGCATGGGCCTGCTGTATCCCAGGCTGAGCGTGATGACACTGGCCCTGTCCACGAAGGAGAACGAGGGCTTCAACAGTTCGGCGATGTCCATCGCGGATTCGCTGGGCGGCGCGCTCGCCCTCGCCGCCACGGGCATCGTTTTTGCGGCATTTACGACGACGGCGCAATCGTTCGCGGGGGTCTTCGCCCTGGCGGCGGTGCTGGCTGTCGCCGCGGTTGCCGTGGCACCGCGGGTTGCGGGAGCCGGGGAGGCGGGACGGCCTCAGTAGTCAGGCCAGCCGGGTGGCCCGGAGAACGGTATCGGCGATGACGGCTTCCTGCCCGTCCGGGCCCATGGCGGGCCGTTCCCGCGTGGTGCTGATCTCCACCTGCCAGCCGGGGGCTTCGATGCCCAGTTCCTGCATGAGTTGGGCCGGCGTATAGAACATTTCCGGTGCGGTGTGGGTTCCCCACGGCGGCAGGCGGTGCGGGTGGTGGCCCACGATCAGCAGCGTTCCCCCCGGCTTGACCGCGGCAGCCGCCATCCGCAGCGGACCCTGCCAGATCAGCTGCGGGCCATGCAGGAACTGGGACGACACCAGATCGTAGGTCTCCGCGGGCTGCCACTCGTCCAAATCGCACTGCTCCCAGTGGATGCGGCTGGCGATGGCGCCCGGGCCGGCGTGCACACTTTCGCGGTCCAGGGCATCCTTTTCGTGCCTGGCTGCGCGTTCCAGTGCGACGGCGGAAACGTCGACGGCGGTGACGGTCCAGCCCTGCTGCGCGAGCCAGATGGCGTCGGCACCTTCGCCGCAACCCAGGTCCAGTGCTTTGCCCGGACGCAACCCGGCACCCTCCCGGACCAGTTGGGGGTTGGGTTTGCCGCTCCAGATCTGCGGCTTGCTGCCGTATTTCTCGTCCCAGGCTTCGGCCGCACTCTGCTGCCGCTGGCCCTCCTGGCGTGTGCCGCCGTCGTGCGTTCCGTGGTGGTGGCCCTCGCCCTGTTGCGTCATGCCTCAAGCCTGCCCCGGCCCGGCTTCGAAGGCAACGGTTCCGCCCCGCAGGGGGCAGCAATCAGGGCCCGGGCGGAGGGATGGTATGCTTAGGGGACTTGATGTGCAGTGATGCCCGCTGGTCCCAACTTTTTGGGAAGCGGGTCTTTTCATGTGAGAGGCACATCCTGCGTCGATGAACGCGTTCCATTTGGTCCCAGCCGCCGCCCTGAATAGGGCAGCAGCCCGGTTGATCACCTGACTTTTCTTCGGCGAAACCCTTGAGCCAACCGGCGTCGGGGGCCGATATCCGCACGGATACCGCCTGAAAGACCTTGAATCTATGACTACTTTTGCTGCCCTCGGCACGCCCAAAGAACTTGCCGAGACCCTCACAGCCCAGGGAATCGTTGAGCCGTTCCCCATCCAGGTCAAGACCCTCCCGGACACCCTGGCCGGACGCGACGTCCTGGGCCGCGGCCGCACCGGCTCCGGCAAGACCATCGCTTTCGCCATCCCGCTTGTAGCACGACTCGCTGAGCGGGAAGC
>JBDTQQ010000054.1:0-9704 GCA_039932075.1 Pseudarthrobacter sp.
CCGCGAAAGCTATGTGCTGATGCTTGCCGTAGCCATCCTGCTGGTGGTGATCCTGGCGCCCGGGCGGCCCTGGATCCTGATCGTGTTGCTCCTCATCCCGGCCTGCCTCATGCCCGCCTGGCTGATGATCAACGGCCGCAAACGCAAGAGCCTGATCCCGGTGCTCAAGCAGACCGGCCTGATCAACCTTGGCTACAGCGTGCTGTTCTCACTGGGACTGGTCCTGAGCCACGGATTCTAGGCGTCGGGAGTCTTGGGGGTGCTGGAGCGGATGGTGACATCCGGATTGGTGTCCAGGAGGCTGTCCTCCGCGTCTGCGTCAGCAACCTCGCCGGCGCTGCGCAGCGGCTTGGCTTTGCCGGAAAACCGGTGGTGCAGGGAAGCGGTAGCGTCGTCGCGCTGTTTCTGGAAGAACAGGTAGCTGACGGCAAAGGCAATCAGCCCGGCACAGATCACCGATAGCACCGCCCCCAACTGCAGGAACATAAACAACACAAAGAGCGGCGCAAACAGCGCCAGCCGGATCAGGGAGTATTTCAGGAAAGCCACCATCCAAGTTTAGCCGCCCTGCCTGAACGCCAGCCGCCTGCGGACGATAGACTTAATGGCATGCTCTTCCGTGTGGTTCTGGCCGTCGCAGTACTCGTCATCTTTGTGTATGGACTGGTGGACGTGATCCGCACTGACGCCCGCCTGACCCGGGGCATCTCGAAGCCGGCCTGGATCGTGGTGATGATTGTCCTGCCGGTGATCGGCGCCATCCTGTGGTTGCTGATCGGCCGTCCCAGGAGCACCGCTCCGGTACGCCGGCAGTACAGCGGTCCCACCGCTCCGGATGACGATCCCGATTTCCTCCGGAACCTGGAGATGCGCCGCCGGAAGCAGGCCGAAGCCGCCCGCCTCAAAAAGCTCAAGGATGAGCTGGAGTCGAAGGGCAACGCCGGTCCTGCCGGCACCGGATCCGACGGCACGGGAGATGCAGACACCCATGACACCGGCGACGTGAAGTAGGACCCATGCCCCAGCACCCCGACGGAGACCACCAACTGCCAGTTGCCCCCGCCGAGGCTGTCGCGCCCCCTCCCCCGCCGCGGCCGGGCCTGTCCTACACTGCCCCGGCACCCATCGAGGTCATCCCGGAGACTCCCCGCAGTATCAGCGTGGCCCGGGGACTCTGGCTGCTCAGCCTCATAGCAGGCATCGCCGTTGTTGTGGGCTCCTTCCTGACCCGCACCTCCCACTTGGAGCGGCTCCGCGCCGTGGTGGATAAGATGGCGCCCGGCGGCGATGCCGACGCCATCACCACCTCCACAGGCATCGTTTTCTGGGGCAGCCTCGGCGCCCTGCTCCTACTAATCGTGCTTCAGGCCGTGATGCTGGCGGTTGCCTCCGGGCGCCGCGGCTGGGCCCGTTGGCTGTTGTTCGTGCTGCTGGCGTGCCAGATTCCGGTGATGGCAGTGACAGCGGCCTTCCTGGTTCCCGAGGGCGACGCCGGCACTTACGTTATCCTCCTGTGGGCCGCCCAGCTGGTGCTTGGGTTCGTCGGCCTGCTGGCGCTTTTTATGCCGGCCGCCAGCCGATGGTTTCAATCCAGGCGTCACCGCCCCTAGCCGCAGCCCGGCCGGCTGTCAGGCGGGCTGTCAGGCCGGCCCTGTTGTCAGGCGGGCTGCCGGTGCAGGTGCAACCCCGCGGACTCGGCCAGGATGCCTTCACAGCTGCGCATCACCACGCGGCATGCATCCAGCGCGGACCTGTCGGTTAAGGGGTTCTCGGACACCAGCCGCCACCGGTGGAGGATCTGGTGTGCCGCGGTACTGATGTCCTCCGGCGATGCCTCCGGCGGCAGTCCCAGGCGCAGGTGAACGGCCATCCCGTCTCCCCCGATGACCCGCTCCGCTTCAGCGGCGAGTGGGTGTTTGAGTGCGATGCCGGTGGTGCGCAGCGTCGCCAATAGACGCAGCTCCCGGAACTCATGGGCGTTAATGTGGAGGCGTTCCAGTGCTGCCTCCAGGTGTGCTGCTCCGTCCCGCGGTGAGTTCCGCAGCAGTGTTTCGACGCCCACCAAGCCGGTTCGGGCCTTCAGGGCGTCGGCACGGGCGTGGAACTGTCCCGACAGCATCTCCAGCAGCGGATCCAGCCCGCTGCGCCGGGCCAATTCGTGCGCCAGCGGTGTGGGGTCCGTGAAGCCGGCCCGGATCAGCACAACGCCAAGCCGGATCCCGAACAACCCAAACCGCTCTAGAAGCTGTGCCCTGGCACCGGCCGTGAGGCCTTCCGGAATGTCTGACCGGAGGTACCTGTCCGCGGAAAGCAGCAGCCGCTCCCGTTCCGCCCGGTCCATAGCAGCGAGACGAGCCAGCGACTCGTAGTCTGACTGACGCATGCTGCGGGCGCTCTGGGCCAACAGACCGGCCACCGGGACCACCCCCAATGCCAGCTTGCGCAGGCTGGGGTCCCGACGGTACCGTTCGGCGATGTCCCCAGCTGAGAGCAGCGAATCGATCCGGCCTGCCCCGATTTCGTCGGCTCGGGACAGGACGGCCAAAGCGTTGACCGTCCCGGAGCGCCCGGCTTCGGTGTCCTTGAAGGATTCCAGGAACCGAAGGTCAGCGGCATGCATGTGCCGCATCAGGTAAACGATGGCATCGGCTTCGGAAGGCGAATCCGCAGGCGTGAGGAAGCTGACGGACCGTGCGGAAACGTTCCCGGACAGCGATGCGATGCCCGGGGTGTCGATGAGGGTGACGTTCCGCAGGCTCTCCGACGGCCACTCCACCACAAGGCGTTCCACGTCTTCGGCCTGTTCCTTGCCCAGGTCGAACACCAGCCGTCCGTTGGCCCGCTTCAGCGGCAGGAGGCGGGGTTCGCCCTCCACCGGCCAAAGCGTGATGCGGGGCGAATGGGCAAACCGGTACCACGTGACGATGCGGGTGCATTCGCCGGTGTCCGTCGGGGCGATTTCTTCCCCGATGATGGCGTTGAGCAGCGTTGATTTTCCTGCTTTCACCATTCCTGCCACCGCAATCCGCAAAGGTTCTGCCAGCCTCTCGGCGTATCCTTCCAGCGTAGCCATCGCTGCGGGATCATCGCGGTAGACGGCCTGGGCGGCCTGGATCAGGTCTGCCACGCCGGCGAGGGTCGGGGTGCTCATCTGGCAGCCACCACCGCCGGTATCCGATGAGGCGTGGACGCGGGACCGGGTGCAGGCTTGGCCGGTGGCGGCGCCTGGTCTCCCAGCTTTTTGGCCGCATGGTGCAGGGCATCCACCCGACTCAGTTCAGCCTTGATGTCCCGGATGCGCATTTCCTTTTCCAAGGTGTACGTGGTTGCTGCCTTCTGGGCAGCCGCCACGGAATCTGAAAGCGAACGGTGATGTTCCTCGGCGATTTTGGTGAAGTGGTCCCGGGTTGACCGCTGGACCATGCGGAGACGGTCCTTAAGCTGCTTGCCCACTTGGAAGCTCACGTCGTCCAACTGGCGGCGGACCAGCGCCTTGGCCTCTGCCTGCCGGCGCTTGAGCCTGGCATCCTTATCCTCCCGGTACGCTTTGCGGCCCAGTAGCAGCCCGGCGCCAACGGAGAGCGGATTGATCAGGGCCATGCCGAAGATCCCGGTCAGAAGGCCAAACATCAGTACGCCGCCGTAGGAGCCCCGCATCCCGATGAGGACTTTTTGCATCGGGTTGACGTGCCCGTCGTCCAGGCTGGGCATGTCGTCCACCGGGTCCAGCGCGTCCCCTGTATCAGAAACGCGGAGCACCGGGAGGGACACCTCATCCTCAGAAAAATGCTCGGCAACCTGGGTGGCCAGCCACTGCGACCGTTCACTTGTCCAAACGAACGTGTCCGAGATCGCGGAGGCTGCGCACTCCTCGAGCCACTTAGCGAACGCCGGCCATGAGGGCCCCGGATCGCCAAGGTCAATGGCTGTCTCGGCCTCCCGCTGGATCCGCCGCAAGCGGTCCCGCAGGTCGTACTCCATGTCCGCAATGAGGTCGCCGATGCCGTCGTTGAGCGTGATCTGCCACCGGGCAGAGCGTTTGCGGAGATCGTCAGCCTCCAGTTTGGCCGCTTCAAGTCCGGCGATCATGGCCGGGGTTGCCCGCGGATCCTCTAACGCTGTCAGCTCGGACTGAAGGGAGAGGCGAAGGTTTTCTGTAACGGACAGCAGGTCCTGGCTCACCGAGCGACGCTGGATCCGCTCGGCCTTGCCCACAATCTCATTCCGGAGATGGCCGATCAGGCCGGGAAAGCCCGATTCGTTGTTCAGCTCCGCGTCCTGGTGGCGCGCCGCTTCGAGCCGGAGATCCGAGGACACCGGAAACAGCGGGATGTCAGGTGACACTTCAGCGAGGTGTCCTCGGTCAAGCTCTGCCACCCGGCGCCATTCCGGATACAGGTCAGTTTTGGACAGCACACCCACCACGCTGGGCGTGATGCGCATGGCTTGCCGCAGGAACCGCATTTCCGGTTCGGTGTACTCCTGGGAGGCATCCGAAACAAGCAGCATGGCGTCCGCCGTCGGCAGTGCTGTCAGCGTGGTCAGGGTGTGGGTTGATCCCAGGCCGCCGACGCCGGGCG
The DNA here is from genome assembly GCA_039932075.1 of Pseudarthrobacter sp. GTDB lineage: Bacteria > Actinomycetota > Actinomycetes > Actinomycetales > Micrococcaceae > Arthrobacter. Next base: position 4,581 of record JBDTQQ010000054.1, read on the forward strand.
AATCAACAACCGTCAGGCCGCCGGCCAGCACCTTGCGGGGCAGGAACACTTCGGCGGCCACCAGTTTCTTGGCGTTGCCCGGATTTCCACGCTCCGAGACGTAAGCGGCCAGGTCACCGATGTTGATGGGCAGGCGTTCCAGGGCTTCGTCGTCGCCGGGTTCCGCATCTGCCCGGGGCAGAAGGACCGAGGCCGACGCCGGATCACCGTTCCGGACGACAGTTGGCACCGAGGTGGCAATGTCGTCATCCACAGGGCAGACCGGTGCGTTCACCAGGGCGTTAATGAGCTTGCTCTTGCCTTGCTTGAATTCGCCCACCACGATAACGCGGATGCTGGGGTCCGCAAGCCGGCCCAGGGTCTGGTCCAGGCGTTTCCGCAGGTCCGTTCGCTCGCCGTCGCGCACGAGGTCAAAACCCTGCTGCACCAGCTTGGTCAGTTGTGCCGCCGAAAGGGGCGTCGAGGACCGGGCCGGTCCTTGGGACTCCGCCGACGTTGCGGGGCTCCCGGGTCGCTGCGCTTCAACCATTACCAGTCCTTTGGCCAAGTTCAGAAGTGGGTGTTGGAATAAGCCGGGAAGAGCCCGGCAGGAGGTTGGACTCCCGCCGGGCACCACCCGGGTACCTTGGACTGGCTAGCCGGCGGCTGCGTCGTCCCCGGCCAAGGCCACGTTGGTGTCGATCTCGGTGTTCGACGTGGTCTCGGTGTTGCTCAACGTCTCCTGCGTGAATGAGTCTTCAATCTCAACCGGGTTGAAGGAGTCAACAACTGCGACGGCGGTATTCTCCGTCGTGGTGGTCTCTTCGCTGTTGTCCTGGAAGGAATCCGTGACAGCCACATCCACGTTGGTCTCCGTGTTGCCAACGTCCGACACGTTGACCGAGTTGTCCGAGTTGTCCGTCAGCTCCACCGAGTTGTCCGAATTGTCCGAGCGGTCGGAGTTGTCCGAATTGTCGTTGAACGAATCATCAACGTCGAGATCCAGGTCGGTGTTGAAGGAATCGTCAATATCAGTGTCGGTGTTGCCAACGCTTGCGTCACGGCCAGCGTTGATGGAGTTGTCCGTGGAGCTGTCGTTTGAGTTGTCGGTGTTGTAGGAGTCTTCGACGTTGTTGGAGTCCTCCATGTCCACGTCATCGCCGGCAGCCACAGCGCGGTCGCCTGAGGCGGTGACGGAGCTGTTCTCGAAGTACTGGGTGACGTCGCCGTCGGCCCAGATGTTCTGGTTGACTGACTGGTCGGTGATGGTGTCCCGGTCATCCACCGTTGAGCTCCACGAGTAGTTGTTCACCACGTTGGTCAGCTGCTGGACAGCGTGCTCGTGGTCGTGATCATAGTCGTGGTGACCGCCGGAAGGAGGCGGGGTGACGGCGACAGCGCCGCCTCCACCGCCACCCGTAGCGGCGCCGTTGCCGCCGGTGTTGTACGACCGGTCAAAGGACGATGCATTGACGGTGATGGGTGCGAAGTCCAGGATCACAGGCATTGCCGCGTCAACGTCGGCGGAGCAGACGTCTCCGAGACCGGCATTTTCCAGGGCACCGTCCGGATCGTCCAGGAACTCCTGTGCTGCCTCCTGGTTTCCGAAAAGGCTCATCAGGAACAGTACGAGATCGTTGGCAAGTGTAGGCATTTGATGGTCCTCAAATCTTCTCTGAATTTGTGGGTAGCCCGGCCTCGCTGCCGGGCTTGAATCAAACGTAAGGTCCCTCAGGGGGACGGGGCATCGGGCCGCTTCCCCCTACTGTCCGGCCCACGGCCGGGGTTTCGGAGCCCGTGCCGTTAGGGGTAGTAGGGGATTCACTCGCTTGGGGGGTTCTCGGTTCCGAGGGCAAGGCGGAGCCTGACCAGCAAGTCGGAACGGTTTTCAGCGCCTAGGCGGCGGCGCATCCGGGCAATATGGTGCTCGGCAGTCCGGGGCGAGATATAGATGGTCTCCCCAATCTCCCTATACGTCTTCCCTTCCAGCACCAGCCGTGCAACTTCCTTTTCACGTTCGCTCAGCACCGAGGCGTCCGGCTGGACAGCGCCGTTTCCGCTGCCCTGGTCCTTGCCAGGCGCAGCGCGGACTTCGGACTGCCCGGCGGACGAGGCCCCGGGTGAGTTTCCTTGCGGGTGGAGGTCCCTCGCACAGGACAGCAGGCGCACCATGTCCTTGCGCTCATCTGCCCGGGCAGCTGCGTGGCCGGCAAGCCGTGCACCTTCCCAGGGCATCCCGACGGCGTTCAACCCACGTGCGGCTGACTCCACATCCGCGGCCCTGAACTTTCCCGCGAGCACTGATACCCAGGCCTTCCCTGCGGAAGCCAGCTGCGAGGCAAGGTGGCTGTGGTCCGCGGCCCGGGCCAGGGCCGCTGCGTGGGGTGCCAGGTCGGTTGGGCTCTCGTTCAGCAATGCCGCCTGGACGGCAGCCCAGTGCAGGGGTACGGTCCACAGCGGCGGACTGCCCAGATCCCGCAGCAGCTTCCACGCTTCCTCGAGGTAATGCGAGACGCGCCGGGTCTCCCTCAGCCGGGCGGCGGCAATCATGAGTTCCCCCCAGGGAAGGAGGTTGTAGAGGTCCACGGTTGTGTGGAGCATGGCTTCGCGGGCGCGTTCCCAGGCCAGGATGAGGTCGTGGACTTCGCCGCTCCTGCGGGCCAGGCCTACTTCCAGGGCAATGCAAAGGAATTCGTCGCGGGGCACTAGCGGCCAGTGATTGGCTTTTGAGGCTTCATTAATGGCCAGCCGCGCCTCATCCGGGTTGTCCTGTTGCATGGCCGACCACGCCTGGAGCAGGAACAGCCGCGGCTTGACGGCATCTCCTCCCTGGCCGGCAGCGGCGGCTGCACGCGCAAGGGTTTCGGCGAGATGCGGCTCGCCGCTGTGCAGCGCAACCAGCGCGGCCAGTGCGCCGGGCGCGTCCGGCATGGGCAGGGCAGCTCCGGACGCGTTCAGCATGTCTGAGGCGTGGATCAGGAGCGGCAATCCCTGATGCGGGTCATCGCACAACGATTCCACCAAGCCCATGGCCGTTTGGGCCTGTGCCACGGCGAGGAACGTAGGCGACGCGGGCGCGGAGCCAGCCGGAAACATTGCCTCGGCACCCTCACGGTTGCCGCGGCCGATCATTGCCACCGCGGCCGCCGGACCGGATGGCCCCACCCGTTCCGGACCCAGCCAGCCGTAGACGTCTGCGCTGCGGGCGAGCATCCCCCGCTGGGCCCAGACGGCGGCCGAGACATCCGCACCGCGCTGGAGGTCCGGCGGATCAGGACACATCAGGAGCCCGTCAATGATCCGCCCGGCAGAGTCCAGGTCCCCCGTGGCCCAAGCTGCCTGGGCCCGGCGTGCTGCAGTGGCCATCTCATCGGCGCCGGCCAGGAGGGCTTCCTCGTAGAGCTGGACAGCAAGTCCTGGGTTATGTTCCAAGGCGCGGTCCCCCGCTTTTTCGAGTTCAACAGCAACACGGTGGTCAGCGAGCCCGCTGCGTGCCAGTTCACGCGCGAATTCCCCCAAGGGGCGGCCTTCCGCGGCGAAACAGGCCACCAGCTCACGCTGCAATGCCTGGACTCTCGGGGTGGGTGTGGCGGTCAGGAGCGCATGCTGAGCTGTGCCCACCACCGTGCCGTCGGATTGGAGAAGCCCGGACGATTCCGCCCGGGCCACCAACGCTTCCATGCTCTCCACCTGGCCATCGGCCACTTTGCGTTCAAGCTCCTCCGGCAGCGGCCCTGGCAGAGTGAAGCCCACCGACAAGGCCAGGAGGAGTTCCCGGACTGCCGCGTTCTCCCCGCGGAGCTGGTCGGCCATGTGCTGGGGATGAGGAGGCGCTGTTGATTCCTGGGCCGGCGTGGCCTGGTGGGGCATCATGCGTCACGCTACCGGCACGGCGGTCGGATCAGGCGACGGGGCCGGCGCGAGGGTGGTTGTAGGAGCCGGGGCGGGAGCCACGGTGGTCGGGGCAGGAGCTACCGTGGTCGGGGCAGGAGCCACGGTGATCGGGGCCGGCGCGAGGGTGGTTGTAGGAGCCGGAGCAGGAGCCACCGTGGTCGGAGCAGGGGCCACCTCGATCGGCGCAGGAGCCACAGTGGTCGGGGCAGGAGCCACGGTTTGCGTAACGATTGGATCCGGCACCGGCGTGGTGGGGACAGGCTCGACACTCGGTTGCGGCGTGGTCGCAGGCGGCGTCGTCGCCGGGTCAGTCGTTACGGGCGGCGTGGTCACAGGCGGCGTCGTCGCCGGGTCAGTCGTTACGGGCGGCGTCGTCACAGGCGGCGTCGTCGCCGGGTCAGTCGTCGCGGGCGGCGTCGTTGCAGGCGGAGTTGTTGCCGGGTCGGTCGTTGCCGGCTGCTGCGTCGCAGTGGCCGTGGGGGACGTGGTTCCCGGCGTCCCGGGCGTTCCCGGGACGGCTGCAAGGGTGGGATCGCTCGACGTGCCCGATCCGCCGGGTGTGGATCCTGCTGCACCGGCCGGCGTCGAACCGTTGGATGGGGGTGCCGACGCGGATGGCAGGCCGGTGGGCGAGGCCGCTGCCTCAATCCCCGCTGACCGGGTAGCCGGGGCTTCCGGCTTAGCGCTGGCTTCAATGCCAACCTGGGGCTCCTGAGCGCCCGGCGCCGCTGCAGCAGGGCCGGCGCCGGCCAAGCCGCGCGCAACGGGTGCGACCGGATCTGTTGGCGCGGCCTGGGAGGGCGTGGTATCCGGTACGAGCATGGCGGTGAGGCTGCTCAGCGCACCCGGGCTCTGAGCCGCGGTGGCGGTCAGGATGGTGAACAGGGCAGCACCCGCAGCCACCGCCGTTAGCCGCATGGCCGGACGCGGGGCGTGGGCCCCGCCCTTCGCCACATGTGCATGGTCGTGGTGGGCATGGCCCGCAGGAACCCCCCTGGCACCGTCGCCGGCGGCGGCGGTGCCAGTCAACGAGCCGAAAGCTGCCCCTGATTTGCGGGACCAACTGGCGCGACGGTCGGCGTCGTGCGGCTCAACTTCTACATCTGCTGGCGCCGGGATTCCGGGTACCGCGTCAACGGCTTCAGCGGGATCGGCCGCAACCGCCGGCCGGACTCTCACTGCTGCCACGGCAGCACCGAAACAGATGGAAGACTTTGGATCGGCGTCCACCGCGATGGGCCGGTCCAGCTG
>JBDTQQ010000055.1:0-9666 GCA_039932075.1 Pseudarthrobacter sp.
AGGCAGCGAAGGCGGCGGTGGCGGGCTGAATAGCCTTGGACGCGTCCCGCCGTCGTTTCACGGGTTTGGCAACCGGCCTACACGCGTGCCCTGCTGCCTAAACCGTGATGACGAACGACACCGCTGCGACGAAGGCCGGAAGTGCCAGGAGGACGGCCAGCGTAAGGAACGCCCTGCCAGCCCAAAGATATTTGGGGGACATGGTCCTGTCTTGCCGGCCCGCCGCCACGCCTGGCCACGCCAGGACGAGCAGAGCACCAAGCAGGATCAGGACTGCCGCCGGCGGAAAGATGATGGTCGTCAGCAACGGCAGGTAGGCCGGAGCCGTCCGACGCGTTAACAGCGGCAGCCGTTGGCTGTACCACCCAGCCACAGCTGCCACGATTGCCCCGATCAGAACGGCGAGAAGGGTGAAGAGCAGCACGGACAGCCAGCCCGGGCGGATGAACGTGAAGTCGACATTGCTGGTTCTGAACGGTTCAACACCCGCCCCGAATACAGCGATTCCCAAGAGTCCTGCCAACGGACCCGAGAATCTACCGGACGGGAGCCAGCGGTGGATGGTTAGATAAATCAGCGACGCTACAAACGCCGTCGGCATTGCACCGAACAGCAGCAGCGCCAGAGTGCCGTCCAAGGTAATGAACCCCACGTTGGCCTGCGCCTCAGTTAGGCGGCCCTGCGCCGAACCAGGGGACGTCGCCGCCAAGATCCGCATGAGAAGACGGCCGCCGGGCCATGCCATGAGCACACCGGTGATCAAGGCCGCAAAGCACCAAAGATTGGCCCACCAGAAGTACCGGCGCATTGCAGCAGCCGTAGCGGTTCGACGGTCCTGGTACGGCCCGCCGCCGGCTGGCGGTTGGACCGCTGTGCCGCCCCAGCGGACGATAAGCCACAGGCCGGCCAGAAACAGCAGTACCGAACCCGCGATGATCGCAGTAGTCATCGGACGCCGCCTGGTGCCTCCGCTACATCATCCTTTGTGGCCATGCAACTGCCTGGGAACATTTCCGACCTCCAGAGGTCACCACAGCTAACAGTTAGGGCACGCAGTTTCCTCCACGGCCGGGCCCGCGTCAACCTCAGCCGCGTACTTGCAAGTCCACCCACACAAGACGGTGGTCGCTGCTCGGGATCGGATAAACCCCGGTCAGCCGTCAGAGGGGGTCCGCCAGGGTCGGCCAGAACACACCGGAGCCTAGTACTGGGGTCCTGCGTGAGGGCAACACGTCCACGATCTGCCTGGAATCCAGGAGCTGGTTGACCGCGGCTGCCACGGAGTCGCCGTCGAACGGGTCCGCGTTCTGGTCATCGACGATGACGAACGGTTCGCTCGGCAGCGGCCCGCGCTTTCTGCCCTCATCGTCCACGATGTACGCGGACTTGCCCGGGGTGACGTAGTCAGCCCAGAACCGGATCTCGTCATGGTTGCGGCGCCCTTTCCGGTCCTCAGGGCCGTCAAACGTCGGCGGTGTCCGGTGCGAGGCGAGCACGTGCACCGTTTCGCTGCCGACCTTTACCGGCACGTCCCAGTGCGACTTGCTCGACAGGCGAACCACGTCGAGCTCCGCCGGGGAGAACCAGTCGGCCGGTTCGGGCGTGGCCGGGAAGGGCCGCGAGTGCCTCTTATGCTGTCAACCGCTCCGTTGCGTACTTGTTCAGTGGCATGCCGTGATTGGCAGCCTCAATCGCTAGCTTCCCGTGTAGCTCTGGGGCACTCGAAGGTTGAGCCTGCCACTAAAGGTTTGGCTCGCAATGGGTTGCGGACGGGTTCGCCGGACTGGGTAAGTTCGTCGATAACGTCGGACACCAGGCGTTCAACACCGCGGAGAGCCTCGAACTGATCCTCGTCCAGCCACGAGAGGGACGGGAACTCGAGAACCGTGGCTACAAATTCCTGGTCCTCCGGCGACCACTGGACAGAGTAACGGTACTGCGCCACCGGGGACGGCGCGGCAGTTGCTTTACGAGTCGACATCTACTTCTCCGTGCTCCGACTTCTCAATATATCCTCTGCCCCTAAAACCGCCTCTGCCCAAACTTTGGGAGCGATTCATGGACCCGGGCTACAGCCACGGGCACCGCTGTCGGCCTTGACCTGCGAAGCTCCGGCAACCACAGCCCGGCAAACATCAGCCAGCCCGGCATGCATGGTGAGGGTGCGCACCAAGCCGCGCGCCGGGGGCACTCCCCGACGGCACGAAGAAGGAGGCCGACGACGACACCCAGTGTCGCCGTCGGCCTCCTCTTATGCCCGCGCGGTGGTGCTATCCCCCGCAGGGCGCTGGACCCTAGGCCGCCGTTGGAAACGTTACGTAATTGCCCTCGATGACGCGTGCCGCAACAACGGGAGTCCCGTCTGCTGTGTCATAGCTGCCACGCGTGGCGTGGGGCATGTTTCGGGTGCCGGCGACGGTGACATAGCTGCCTTCGACACCAGCGTAGACGCCGCCGGCAGGGATAGACACGTAGCTGCCGCCGCGCACGGCGGTGCCAGCGACGGAGACCCCGGCCGCGGTCTTGAGGGTTTTTTCAGTGGAGGATATTGCGGGGCGTTCGGTGAGCAAAGTCATGGGTTCTCCTTGGGTTTTCAGGGCGGGTGCCATACAGGTTCTTGTGCCGCTCAAGCAGGAGGGCGGTTGCACGTTGTATCGCTTGCCCGGCTGGCCCGGGTATGTTCACCGGTGCGGTACTCAAGGGCTACGGTGGCCTGCACTCCACTTTACGGGCTTATCGGGAGCTACTCAAAATAAGGTGGGAAGGCTCACGTCAACGTCTGAGACGGAGCGATGACTACCCATCCCGTGCGCCGGCGCCAGCCTCACACAGCCGACTTGGTTTCTCCCCTATTCGCCGTCCGATACCGGGACTAGTCTCAGCCGTATCAACGTCCACCGCTGTCGAGGAGCCGTCATGGCCGGATTTGTGCAGATCATCGAATTCAAGACCTCCCGTATCAAGGAGATCGAAGAACTGGGCCGACCCTCAAGAACCGAGGGAAGCACCGCGCCCACGTTCCGCCGCATTCTTGCCACAGCGGACAGGGACCACCCCGGGACCTATTTCACCATCGTCGACTTCGATTCCTTCGACTCCGCGATGGAGAATTCCGGCCGGCCGGAAACGTCCGACTTCGCTGCCAAAATGGCGGAACTGTGCGATGGCCCGGTGATCTTTCACAATCTGGACGTCATGTGGGAGGACACCGGGGACGGCGCGGCCAACGGTTAGGAGCGGAACATTGCTCAGGTCGCCGATCGGCCCTACGGGTCAGGGCTGGGTAAGGCCAGCGTACTTGGATGCCCCGGGCCACCCTGGCCATGACGCTTCTCCTCGGCGCCCTCCTTAGGTCCGGAACGCCGAGAGGCCCGACGCTGGCCAACAGGGTGTCGCACCATGCACGGGCGTCGTTCTTTGTGCTCGCCAGCGTCGCTGTACCTGCCACCCGGCCGCCCGGCCACCGAACCAGACTGCCGGGACGCCCTCGCAAACCAAAGCGGGCGGCCCCGATAGAGTCTCGGATGAGACCAGCGTCCTTGATGCCGCGGCTGGATTCTCAGCTCGGACCAGGACAAGTCAAGCCTCACCCAACCCCGGGGGATCCCCTTCCACGGCGGATGCACGCGCCGCAAGCTCCTTACTTCGTGTGCACTTCCACGCCGGCATCGGACGGTGCCGGAATCAGCAGCGACACGAGGAACGCCGCCACCGTGATGACCGCACCTGCCAGCATGGCCGCCGTGTATCCGGCCATACCGGCTCCGGCATTGGCCTGGATGGCCGGCAGGATGGCGAAGCTCAGCCCGGCGCCCATGCCAAAGGCCGCCGAGTTCATGCCCGGCAGGAACCCGGGGTTCTCCGGCGGCGAGAGGACCACGCCGAGGCCGTTGAGCATGATGTTGCCCATGCCGGCGTACGTGACACCCAGCAGCAGGGTGCCGCCCACTAGGACCACCAGGTTGTGCGTGCCCACCAGTGCGAGGACGACAATGCCAACAGTGCTGCCCAGCAGGCCGATGCGCAGAATGGTCCGGTACCCCAGCGTGGAAGCCAGGCGCCCGGAGAACGGTCCGGCGATCCAGCCCAGCAGCGCATACGGGGTCAACAGGATCAGCGAGGCCGTGTCAGCCTGGAGCCCGAATCCGGCGTCGTGGTTTTGCGCCACCGACATCACGATGCCGTTCACGGTGGCAAACACGCCCGTCATAGTCAGCATGGTGGTCAACAGGATGGCCCAGGTGGAGCGCTGCTTCATGAGTGCCGGCGTCGCCAGCGGCTGGCGAACGGCACCCTCAATCTTCCAGAACACCACTGCGGAGACGGCGGCACCCACCAACAGGGCCGTGGTCAGCACGCCGCTTGCGGCCGCGCCCTTGCCCAGCTCGTTGACGGCGGTCTGCAGGAACAAGATGGTTGCGGCCAAGGCAAGCACGCCCCACCAGTCCATGCGGACGCCTTGCGACGGTCGGGTGTCCGGCACGTAGCGAGCCACCAGCCCGACGGCCACCAGCCCGACCGCGGCAATCACCCAGAAGATGGAACGGAAACCGAAGGTGGTGGCCAAGAAGCCGCCGGCGAAGGCGTCAATGCCGGCAATGCCGCCGTTGACGGCCGTGACCAGGCCCATGAGGGTGCCGTACTGCTTGGCGTCCTTGACCTTGCTGCGCAGCACCATCAGGCAGACCGGCACAATTGCGCCGGAGATGCCCTGAATCACGCGGGCAATGATCAGCACCTGGATGTTCGGGGCAAACGCGGCCAGGACCGAGCCCAGCACCATGACGCCAACCATCAAGACTAGGATCTTCCGCCGGCCCACAATGTCGCTCAAACGGGGCAGGAACAGGCCAAACAGGGCCGTGCTGGTGAAGAAGGCCGTCTGGGACAGCCCCACGGTAACTTCAGTGGTGTGCAGCTGCGAGGCTATCGTCACCAGGACGGGGCTGAGCATGCTCGCATTGAGCTGGAAGGCAACACAGGCGGCCAGCAGCGCCACCATGAGCGAGACGATGCCCGTGATGTCGGCTGCCCCGGTAGCCGGGCTCGAGGAATTCTTGCGTGTGTGTAGCGGGTGCGTCATTGGAACCCTTTACTAGGAGGTGACTCCACGGATGTGGAACGACGGGTGTTAGTCCGCCATGGATGCGCCGGGAGAGTTGAGGACGCGCGCTGCGTTGGAATGGCCTCCAACGCAGGCGTCGGTCAAGTCCCTGGTGGCAAGATAGGTAGAGAGAAAACCGGCGGCGAAGGCATCGCCCGCGCCGGTGAGGTCCCGCACCTCGGATACGGGCGGGACCGGCACGGAGATTTTTGCTTCCGTGCCGTGAAGAACGACAGTCGGGTCAGCGCCGGCCTTGGTGACGATGATGGCGCCCGGCAGCCGGGCGAAATTCGGCCCTGGTTCGCCGTCAATGGCGAGCCCCAGGAACTCGGACTCGCTCTCGTTGCCGATGATGAAGTCGGGACGCAGTTCCGTCATCAAATCCAGGAACTTTTCCACCCCGTAGTGGGCCAGCATGCCGGTGGAAGAGGCATCTACAGAGACCAGGATGCCCCGCTGGCGGGCCCGGCGGATCAAGTCCGTGACAGCGCTGCCGACGGGATCGCCGTCGAACGTGTAGCCGGGGACATGAAGCAGCTCGAGGCCGTCGAGCCAGGAGTCGGGCACGTTTTCCAGCAGTTTTGCTGCGCCTCGGTAGGGGAGCATGGTGCGTTCGCCATCCTGGTCGATCAGGATGACGATGGAACCTGTGGTGCCGCGGCGCTGGACAACGACGTCGATGCCCTCCGCCGCGAGGTTCCGCACCAAGGTGTCGCCCAGGGGGTCGTCCCCGACACACCCCATGAATCGTGTGGGCCCGAGGTGGCTCGCGAAGCTGGCAACATTTGCTGCGCTGCCGCCCCGGGTGTGGAAAATCTCCACATCGGTGTCCGTGCCGTGCCGCATCGGCTCGGCAAGCCATACGATGACGTCTTCAACGAGATCTCCAATAATTCCCAACACGACTCTTCAGGCCCTTACTTGGTCAGCGAAGTAGCGAGCTGGCCGCCGAGATCTACGTTGCCGCGGTAAACGTCGATGTTGACTTCCAGGCTGCGGCCCTTGGTATCGCGCTGGATGAAGTCGAGCAGGAACGGGGTGCTGGCGTTGCCGCTGATGCCCTGGGCCTCGGCTTCGCCCCAGGCGCGAGCGAGGATGTCCTCGAGCTCTTCCGGGGGGAGCTGCTTGTCTTCGGCAACCGGGTTAGCCAACAGGACCGACTGCGGCAGTCCGAGGTCGTCGCGGGCGTTGATGATCTTGGCCGCTTCGTCCGTGGTCTGGACGGCGTAGTTGACCTGGAAGCCGGAATCGGAAACGTAGAAGCCCGGGTACTTAGTGGTGCCGTAGCCGATGACCGGGATGTTGAGGGTTTCGAAGCGCTCCAGGGTGGCGGCGACGTCGAGGATGGACTTGACGCCCGCGCTGATGACCACGATCGGAACCTGGACCAGAATGGTCATGTCGGCGGACTCATCGAAGGTCTCGCTGGCGCCGTGGTGCACGCCGCCGAGGCCACCGGTGGAGAAGACCTTGACGCCGGCGTGGTGTGCCAGGAACGCGGTGGCTGCAACGGTGGTGCCGCCGTGGACGCCCAGAGCGCTGACCACGGGGAGGTCGCGGAGGCTGACCTTGTCCATGTTGTCCACCTGGGAAAGCTCGGTGATCTGCTCGGTGGTCAGGCCAACGGTGGGCACACCGTTGTATACGCCGATGGTGGCCGGCGTGACGCCGGCAGCGCGCAGGCTCGCCTCTGCCTCGAGGGCAACTTCAAGGTTGCGCGGGCGGGGAAGGCCGTGGGTGAAGATGGTGGACTCAAGCGCCACAACGGGACGGTTTTCCCGGACGGCTGCCTGGACTTCTTCGGACACGAAAATGGCGTTGGACTTCATGGGGAGGTATTCCTTCGGTACATCAATCGGGACATCTGGTGCGATCTATGGCCTTAACGCTACCTAGCGCTTCAAGTTGAATCCAGAAACGGTTATTCGTTTTTTGATAGACTTTCTCTATGGGAATCACCTTGCGGCAAGTGGAAATATTCGTGGCTGTGGCCGAGCATCTGCACTTTGGCCGGGCGGCCGAAGCGCTGCACATTTCCCAGCCCACCGTGAGCCAGGAAGTCAGCCGACTGGAGAAGACCCTGGACCTGCCGCTCTTTGACAGGTCCCGCCGCTCCGCTTCGCTGACTCCCGCCGGCGTCGTTATGGCGGAGGAGGGAAGGGCGCTGCTGGCCCAGGCCGCCAGCCTGGTAGGCCGGGTGAAGTTGTATGAGGAAAGCCGGATGCGGACGGCGCGGATTGTGGCCTCGCCTAGCGTGGTCAACCAGCTGCTGCCCGCCGTCATCAGCCGGTTCGAGCACATGCTGCCGCAGGTCGAGATCTCCGAGGATGCCGTGGACACCGGGCAGGTGTCATCAACCCTGGCCCGCGAGCATGCGGACATTGGCCTGGGCCGTTTCCTCGACGAGCTCGAGGGCTTTACGCGGGAAACCATAGCCGCCGAACAGGTCTTTGTGGCGCTGAGCCGGGACCATCTCCTGGCAGGTGCGGAGCGCATTGAACTGGAGGACCTTCACGACCTGCCGCTGCTGTTGTGGCCGCGCGAGCAAAATCCCGCGTACTACGACTTCCTGCTGCAGCTGTGCAATGAACGCGGGCTCAGCCCGCTGGTCCTCGTGAGCCCGCCGCGGATCGTCGGATCCAGGCGGTACTTGTTGTCCGAGGCGCGGGCGTTCTCCCTGGTTCCGGCGTCGATGGTGGGACACATGTCGGAGGATTTGAACACCGTGCCCCTGGCCGCGCCGGCAACACTTGCCTTGGAGATGCAGTGGCGAACCGCCGATGCCAGGCCGCAGCTGAAGACAATGCGCACGATCATTCGCGAAGAGGCAAAGCTGCTGGCCCGGATCTAGGCACGTCCGGCGACGTCAGGGCTGGCGGTTGAAGCGGCGGCTGGCCAAGCTCAACAGCGCCAAAGCCAGCGCGGCGCCTGCTGCCAGGGCAAAGCCGGGGCGTGAGCCGTACATCTCGGAAATGACGCCACCGAACGCGGTGAACAGCGCCTGGCCTACGATCAAGGCGCTAGCCAGCGTGGTCATGACAGTTGTGGTGCGGCCCTTCGGAGTCCGCTCGTTGGCGATGCTGAACAACGTCACGATGACCACGCCGATACCAGCCCCGGCGGCTGCCAGCACCAGCGACATGGCTGCCACGCTTGAGACCAGCATCAGGGACGCACCGGCCACTGCCGCAATGCCGCCAAAGATGAACCAGCGGGCGTGCAGCGGGAAACGGGCCGGGGCAAAGATGATCAGGATTGCAGTGACGACCGAGCCAACGCTCATCCCGCCGTAGACGATGCCCGTTGACAGTTCAAGCCCGTGCTCCTTCATGAACACCGTCAGCGCGGTCAGCGTTGAGCCGAAGAATGCGCCCACCAGCAACATGCCCAGCGGCAGGATCAGCAGGGAAGGGCGAAAGATGCTCGTCCTTTCCAGGGCAGCGAGGGATCCCGCGCTGTGCGGATCCGTAGAGGCTTCCTCGGTGCGGCCAGTGGGATGCACAGCAAACCAGACCACGAAGACTGCCGCGATGGCCGCAGCCACGGCTAGCGGTGCGCCGGCGCCCAATGCCGTGGCGGCGATTCCGACGGCGACCGGGCCCAGGACGAACGCGGTCTCATCCGCGACCGATTCGTAGCTCATAACGAGGGAGAGCATGCGGAACCGCCGGGCCCCCGCGGTTTTTTTCATGACGAGTGAGACCAGTCGCGTCCTGGAGAACGCCGCAACCTGCGGGGAGCTGGCGCCGATCAGGAACGCCACGACACCAATGGACCAGAGCGTGGCCGACGCATAGCCAAGGGCCAGGAAGGCGAGTAGGGCCAGCACGTTGGCGCCCGAGAAGGCGAGCAACACGCGCCGTTGACCGTATTTGTCTGCAAGTGCGCCAACCAGAGGGCCCACCGATGCCGTGCCAACGCCGGCTATGGCGGAGATGAGTCCGGCCTCCGCAATGGAACCGCGCACACTTGCCGTGAAAGTCAGCAGGCCAACCACGGTCATGGCAAACGGCAGCCGGCTGATAAAGGCCAACGGGAAGAACACCGGTCCCACCGCGGCGTAGAGCTCCTTGGCGCGCGAAGGGGTGAGGGGTCCGGGCACGTGGCGTTCGGCCGCCTGGTGTTGAGGCACATGGTGTTCTGGCGCCGCCTGAACGTTGGAAGTGGACTCGGTGGATGCGCGCGTTTTCATGCAAGCCTGCTTTCTATCCGGGAACGGCAGGACTTCTCCCGCGCTCCGCGCAGCAGGGTCCCCGGGCCGCTGCCCATACTGCCTTCCTCTCGAGCCTATAAACAGAGGACATTCGAATCAATAATGATAAATGACTGTTAACATAGAAAAAAGCTATGACGCAAGGCTTCGCACCTGGGCAGCTTCACACTGTGATCCATTGAGATCGATCTAGAGCCGGCTCTTCAGAATTGAGAGGTACACCTGAGCGGGGGCGCGGCACCCATCCGAGGGGCCGCCGTCGTAATTCCCGCCGGGGAGCGTGCGGCTACCGGGGAACAAGCCGCCACAGGGACGTGACCTCGGCCGCGCGCGCCTCGAACAGAGGATC
>JBDTQQ010000056.1:0-9577 GCA_039932075.1 Pseudarthrobacter sp.
ACCGCGCTTCACTTCGATCCTCCCTTCGTCGCTGCTGCCGCGGCAGGACACGGACGGTATAGCCAAACGGGCCGGAGCGGTCAATCACCAGGGAGCCGCTGAACAGGTAGCGCCCGCCGCCCAGGTCCTCCTTGGCCTGCAGGTCCATCAGGGTCACATCCCCCAGGGTGTCGCTCTCCCCGGCACGTCCATAGGCGACCTCCACGGAGACGTCGTCCGGTGTTAAGGTGCTCAACGCGACGTAGGCGTTCACCTGCAGGGTGTCCCCGATCTGTGGATCCTCGGAGACACCTACGGAATCAACGTGCTCCACGTGCAGCAGCGGCCACGCTGCACGCACCCGGGCAGTCCACGCTGCCAGGGACCGTGCCTGCGAGTAGGAGTCGGCCACAGCCCTGCGTCCGGCCTCCGCGGCGGGCCGGTAGAGAATGTTGACGTAGTCATGCAACATACGGTCCGCGGAAACGGCCGGGCCGAGGTGCGACAAAGTGTGTTTGATCATGGACACCCAGTGCGTCGGCACTTTCTCGGCCCCGGTGCTGGAGGGGCCTGCAGCGCCGGCGCTGTCGGACACGGTGCTGCCATAGAAGCGGGGTGCCACCTGGGTTTCCAGGAGTTCGTAAAGCGCGGCAGCCTCAATATCGTCGCGTTCCTCGGGGGACGCGTCATTGTTCGCCGTGGGGATCGCCCAGCCGTTTTCGCCGTCGTACATCTCGTCCCACCAGCCATCCATCACCGAGAGGTTCAGCGAACCGTTGATGGCGGCCTTCATGCCTGAGGTGCCGCAGGCTTCCAGGGGACGCAGCGGGTTGTTGAGCCAGACGTCGCAGCCCGGGAACAGCGTCCTGGCCATGGCGATGTCGTAGTTCGGGAGGAACGCAATCCGGTGACGGACTTCGGGGTCGTCAGTAAACCGGACCAGGTCCTGGATCATCTTCTTGCCGGCGTCGTCCGCAGGGTGGGACTTTCCGGCGATCACCAGCTGGATGGGGTGTTCCGGGTGCAGCAGCAGGGCCTTGAGGCGGTCCGGTTCACGCAGCATCAGGGTAAGCCGCTTGTAGGTCGGGACGCGGCGGGCGAAGCCGATGGTCAGCACGTCAGGATCCAGGACGCTGTCTGTCCACCGGAGTTCGGCGTCGGCCGCGCCGCGCTTTTTCCACGCGGCCCGAAGCCGGCGGCGGACGTCGTCCACCAGGGCCGAGCGCATTTCGCGGCGCAACGCCCAGACGTCGGCGTCGCTGACGTTGTAGGCCAAGTCCCAGCGGCCCTGGGTTTCGGCCTCAGGACCGAACTGTTTCCGGGCGAGCTGGGAAATCCGCCCGTCAACCCACGTGGGCACGTGGACGCCGTTCGTTACGGACGTGATGGGCACCTCGGAGTGGTCAAAGCCCGGCCACAGTGCGGAGAACATCCCGCGGGACACCTCTCCGTGCAGTTTGGCCACACCGTTGGCCCGTTGGGCCAGCCGGAGTCCCATGACCGCCATATTGAAGACTGACGGGTTGCCGTCGGCGTAGTTTTCGCGGCCAAGCTCCAGGATCCTGTCCACGGGCACGGCAGGCGCCAGCCCGGCCTGGAAGAAGTGCTGGATCTGGGCAATCTCAAACCGGTCGATCCCGGCGGGCACAGGCGTGTGGGTGGTGAACACCGTGGACGCCCGGCCAGCGGCAAGCGCCTCGTCGAAAGTCAGGGCTGCTTCCCCGGACATAAGCTCCTGGATCCGCTCGATCCCGAGGAAACCGGCATGGCCCTCATTGGTGTGGAACACTTCCGGGGCAGGTGTTCCCGTGAGCCGCTGGTACGCGCGCAGTGCCTTCACGCCGCCCATGCCCAGCAGGAGCTCCTGCTGCAGCCGGTGGTCCCCGCCGCCGCCATAGAGCCGATCGGTGACGCCCCGGGCGGCGTCGTCGTTGCCCGGAACGTTGGAATCCAGGAGCAGCAACGGAACACGCCCGACGTCGGCACGCCAGATGTGTGCCAGGAGGCGCCTGCCGTTGGGGAGCGGCAGGGTGATCTGCAGGGGCCGTCCGTTACCGTCGGGGGAAGGTTCGCGGAGCAGGGTCAGGGGCAGGCCATCCGGATCCAGGACCGGATACGTTTCCTGCTGCCAGGCGTCGCGGGACAGCGACTGCTTGAAGTAGCCGGCCTGGTACAGGAGTCCAACACCGATGAGCGGCACGCCGAGGTCCGAGGCCGCCTTGAGGTGGTCACCGGCCAGGATGCCCAGGCCGCCGGAGTACTGCGGCAGTACTTCGGTTATACCGAATTCGGGTGAGAAATAGGCGATAGCGGCGGGGGCGTCAGCGCCCAGGTCCTGGTACCAGCGGGGCTGGTCAAGGTAGCGGTCAAGGTCCTCAGCGGCGGCCCGGACGCGCTCCACCACGGACTGGTTCGCGGCCAGGGCCTGGAACTCCTCGCGGCTGACCCGGCCGAGGAAGCTAACAGGATCCTGCTCGCTTTCCTCCCATTTCCGCGGGTTCAGGCTGGCGAAAAGTTCCCGCGTGGGCCGGTGCCAGGACCAGCGCAGGTTGGTGGCCAACCGGACCAGCGGTCTGATCGGCTCGGGGAGGACGGTTCTGACGGTAAATCTGCGGATTGCCTTCACCTGCGCCACACTAACCGACAACCTCAAGAGCAGGAACTGCTTTGGCTTTACTTTTAGGTAAATGACAGTTGACGCCGTGGATAAGACGAATCGCCGCGCCAAAAAACCTCGCAGGCTTAGCTATCTGGATCATTTCTCGCTAACGTCGAGCATGTGACGACTAACTCAGGAACCATCGCCGCCTCCAAGAAAAAGCCGAAAGGCAAAATCACCGACGGTCTCAGGTTTGGCCGTTTTCCCATCACCGCCGTGCAACCTGTTGTTGAGGGCGGACGCTACCCCGCCAAGGCTTTGCCGGGCGAAGGGATCGTGGTCGGTGCCACTGCTTTCCGGGAAGGCCATGACCGACTCGGCGTCAGTGCAGTCCTCCTGGATCCCCGCGGGAAGGAACGCCAGCGCGTCCGGCTGGCGCCGCCCAGGGGGGAACGTGGGCTCGGCACCGATCGCTGGGAGGGCGTCCTCACGCCGTCGGCCGTTGGAAACTGGACTTTCTTTATCGAGGCCTGGCACGACCGCTATGGAACCTGGCACCACAATGCCGAGGTCAAGGTAGCTGCGGGCATCGATGTGGAGCTGATGCTCGCCGAAGGTGAGGCATTGCTCGCTGACGCGTCCGACGACGTCTCCCGCAACGCATCGGACCGGCGCACCCTGCGCATGGCTGCTTCGCTCCTGGGCAACACCTCCCTGACCGAGGAGGAACGCCTCGCCGGCGGCTTCAGCGCGGATGTGGCCGCCGTGGTGGACCGCCAGCCGATCCGTGAACTGATCACGGTGTCCGAGCAGTTCCCGCTGCTGGTTGAGCGGGACCTCGCCGGCCGCGGAGCCTGGTACGAATTCTTCCCCAGGTCCGAAGGCGCCGTGCGGGACCACTCCACCGGGGCCTGGACCTCGGGCAACTTCCGGACGGCGGCAAAGCGGCTGGATGCGGTTGCGGCTATGGGCTTCGACGTCATCTACCTGCCGCCGATCCACCCGATCGGCGTACAGCACCGCAAGGGTCCGAACAACACGCTCATCGCCGGCCCGCACGATCCGGGCTCGCCGTGGGCGATCGGCGCCAAAGAAGGCGGCCATGACGCCATCCACCCGGACCTGGGCACGTTCGAGGACTTCGACGCTTTTGTGGCCCGCGCCAATGAACTGGGCCTGGAAGTCGCCCTCGACCTGGCGCTGCAGGCCGCACCGGACCATCCGTGGGTTGAATCCCACCCGGAATGGTTCACCACCCGGGTGGACGGCAGCATCGCCTACGCGGAGAATCCGCCCAAGAAGTACCAGGACATTTTCCCGCTCAACTTCGACAATGATCCTGAAGGGCTTTCCAAGGAGATCCTGCGGGTAGTGCAGTTGTGGGTCCGCCACGGCGTCAGGATCTTCCGGGTGGACAATCCACACACCAAGCCCGTGTGGTTCTGGGAGTGGCTCATCGCCCAGGTCAACAAAAAGACACCCGGCGTGGTTTTCCTTGCAGAAGCGTTTACCCGCCCGGCCATGATGCACGCCCTGGGCCGGGCTGGGTTCCAGCAGTCCTACACCTACTTCACGTGGCGGAACACGAAGGAGGAACTGGAGACCTATTTCACGGAGGTCAGCCACGAGTCCTCTGCGTTCTTCCGCCCCAACTTCTTTGTCAACACTCCGGATATCCTCACCGAATACCTTCAGTTCGGCGGTCCGGCAGCGTTCAAGATCCGTGCAGCGATGGCCTCCACCGCCAGCCCGCTCTGGGGGGTCTACGCCGGCTACGAACTTTATGAGCACGTCGCGCGCCCCGGTGCGGAAGAGTACATCGACAATGAAAAGTTCGAGTACAAGGCCCGCGACTGGGACGCCGCTGCCGAATCGGGCCGCACGCTGGCGCCCTACATCACCAGGCTCAACAGCATCAGGCACGCCCACCCGGCGCTCCAGGACCTGCAGAACCTGACCGTCCACCACAGCACTGATGACGCCACCGTGGTGTACTCCAAACACAAGACCCTGCCGGACGGCACCAAGGACACCATCATTGTGGTGGTCAACGTGGATCCGCACGGCACCAGGGAAAGCACGGTTTCGCTGGATCTCGCCGCTTTGGAACTCGACCCCGAGGACCTGTCGCCCAACGGGGGGTTCCGGGTGGAAGACCTCATCACCGGCGAAACCTGGGAATGGGGCGAATACAATTACGTCCGCCTGGACGCGCACGTCGAACCCGCACACATTCTGAGCATCAGGAGATCGCATCAGTGAGTTTTAATCCGCAGAGTTCCAGCCAGCATTTCACCCCCAAAAGCACGTTTGAACTCAACGCCCCGGGCCTGGCCCACGATCCTCTGTGGTATCGGAAGGCCGTATTTTACGAAGTGCTTGTCAGGGCGTTTGCGGATGCCAACGGGGACGGTTCGGGTGATTTCTCCGGCCTGATCGACCGGCTGGACTACCTGCAGTGGCTCGGTGTGGACTGCCTCTGGCTTCCGCCGTTCTTCCAGTCGCCGCTGCGGGACGGCGGCTATGACATCTCGGACTACAACTCCGTGCTGGACGAGTTCGGGACCATCAGCGACTTCTAGCGGCTGGTTGCCGAAGCCCATGCCCGCGGCGTGCGGGTGATCATCGACCTTCCGCTGAACCACACCTCGGACCAGCACCCCTGGTTCCAGGAATCGCGCAAGGACCCGGAGGGCCCGTTCGGCGACTTCTATGTGTGGAGCGATACCGACGAGAAGTACCAGGACGCCCGCATCATTTTCGTGGACACGGAGGAGTCCAACTGGACCTTCGATCCCATCCGGCGGCAGTTCTTCTGGCACCGTTTCTTCAGCCACCAGCCGGACTTGAACTTCGAGAACCCCCGGGTCATCGAGGCGCTCTTTGACGTGGTGCGGTTCTGGCTGGACCAGGGCATTGACGGGTTCAGGGCCGACGCGATCCCCTACCTCTTCGAGGAAGAGGGGACCAACTGCGAAAACCTGCCGGCAACCCACGATTTCCTGCGCAAGCTGCGCGCCATGGTGGATGAAAGCTACCCGGGCCGCGTCATCATCGCCGAGGCCAACCAGCCGCCCAATGAAGTGGTGGAGTACTTCGGGACGGCGGAAGAGCCGGAATGCCACATGGCCTTCCACTTTCCCATCATGCCGCGGCTCTATTACGCCCTGCGCGACCAGAAAGCCGCCCCCATCATCGAGACGATGCAGGATACCCCGGATATTCCCGAGGGGGCCCAATGGGGGACGTTCCTGCGGAACCACGATGAACTGACCCTGGAGATGGTAACCGCAGACGAGCGCGCTGCCATGCTGGGCTGGTACGCTCCGGACCCGCGGATGCGGGCCAACATCGGTATCCGCCGCCGCCTGGCGCCGCTGCTGGACAATTCCCGCGCCGAGATTGAGCTGATCAATGCCCTGCTCCTGTCGCTGCCGGGCAGCCCGTTCCTGTACTACGGTGACGAGATCGGCATGGGGGACAACATCTGGCTCGAGGACCGCGATGCCGTTCGCACGCCGATGCAGTGGAATCCTGACCGGAACGCCGGATTCTCCAACGCGGATCCGGGGAAGCTGTACCTGCCGCCCATCCAGTCGCTCGTGTACAACTACAGCATGGCGAATGTGGAAGCCGAAGCCGCCCACTCCGGGTCCCTGCTCCGCTGGACCCGTCAGATCCTCAGCGTCCGCAGGAACCATCCAGCTTTCGGGCTGGGCGCCTTCAAGCACGTCGAAGCCGACCATGACGCGGTGGTGTCCTACCTGCGTGAACTCTCGGACGACAACGCCGCCGGGGAGCCCGGGGAAGTCATTCTCTGCGCGTTCAACCTTTCCCAGCACCCGGTCGCGGCGAAACTGCGGATTCCGCAGTACGCCGGCCGCGGGCTCCGCGACGTTTTTGGCGGCCAGCCCTTCCCCGGGATCGATGAAGACGGATCCCTGACCCTGACCTTGGGAAGCCACGACTTCTTTTGGCTGCGGGTCCGCTCGGCAGCGTCAAATCCCACCTCACCGCAGACGCAAGCGCTCCCCATTCTGACCATTGAGAACTGATATGACGCAGCCAACTCTCACAGCCACGCTGAGCGCAGTCCTGCGGGAATGGCTCCCGCGCCAACGCTGGTTCCCGGTGAAATCAGCCGAATTTTCGCTGGAACAGGCAGGCAGCCTGAGCCTTGAGGATGCGGCCGGACAGGCCCGCCTGGAGGTATTCCTGTTGGCCGTTTCTTCCCGAACAGCCGACGGCGGACAGCGGACGGACGTGGTCCAGGTTCCCCTGACCTATCGCGACGTCCCGCTGTCCGGCGGTGACAACGCGGTGGTGGGCCGGGCTCCGGACGCCGGGATGGCCTGGATTTACGACGCCGTGCATGATCCGTCCTTTGTGGCCGCCTGGCTGGAACTGATCCGCTCGGAGTCGGTCTCGAGGGCAGGTGCGGCTACCGGCCACCGCACGTCCTCGAACCACCGCCTGCCCACCGCCCACGGCATGGTCAAAGTCCTTTCCGGTGAGCAGTCCAACAGTTCTGTGATCGTTGACGACGGCGACTCCGCGGCAATTGTGAAGTTCTTCCGTGTGCTTTCCGAGGGAACAAACCCCGAGGTTGAGGTGGGTGCGGCCCTGACAGCCGAGGGTACCTCGGAGGTTCCTGCCACCCTGGGCTGGGTGCGCGGGGAGTGGCAGACGGCCGCGCCGTATTCGGCGGGGGAGTCCGTACCAGGTTCCCGGCAGGCGCAGGGCGAGTTGGCTGTTGCGCATGAATTCCTTGCCGGCGGCCGTGACGCCTGGCGCCTCGCCGTGGATGCCGCCCGCACCGGAGCCGACTTCACGGCGGAGGCGCGCGCCCTCGGCGCGGCTACCGCTACCGTCCACCGCAGGCTTGCTGCCGCGTTTGGGACCTCCGTTGAGGCGGTGCCCGGCAAGGTGATCGCGCCGGGAGTAGCCCAGCGCGTGCGGCAGGCATGGGCGGAAGCCGCTCCCGCCGTCGGGCCCTATGACGGGGAGCTGCAAACGCTGCTGGGCGAGCTCGACGGCGTGGAAGCAGGTCCATTGCAGCGGATCCACGGCGACCTCCACCTCGGGCAGATCCTGCAGGTGCCCGGCCATGGCAGCGAACCAGGCCGCTGGGCCATCCTCGATTTTGAAGGCGAGCCACTCCGGCCCATTTCGGAACGCAATTTCCCCGACGTTCCGCTCCGGGACGTCGTGGGGATGCTGCGCTCCTTCGACTACGCGGCCGGCGCGGCTGAACGGGAATACCAGGGGACCCGCATTCCGGCATCCTGGGTGGACGACTGCGCAGACGCGTTCCTCGCCGGCTATGCCTCCGTCACGCCCGGCACCATCGACCGTGCGTCGCCGCTGTTTGTGGCATTGTGGCTGGACAAGGCGCTTTACGAAGTTGTTTATGAATTGCGGAACAGACCTGACTGGCTGGCCATTCCAACGAATGCGTCCAGGCGGCTCCTCAGCGTTAAAGGCTCCGGCGATCATGCCCGGGCAGCATCGGAAGGTATCAACATGACAGGTTCAGCACCCACGGACAGGCCGAGTGTGCCGCTTCACGTGGACCCGGATACTTTGGGCCAGGTGGCAAACGGCGAGCACCACGCGCCGCACTCGGTACTCGGCGCCCACCTGGACAGCCATGGCCACGTCACGGTCAGGACGGTCAAGCACCTCGCGGAGTCCGTGAGCGTGGTGACCGCCGCCGGTTCGGTTCCCATGACCCACGAAGCTCACGGCGTCTGGGTGGCCGTCATGGAACCGCTGCAGGCCGGGCACGTGCCGGATTACCGCCTGGAAGTCACTTACGCCGGCGCAGAACCTGTGACGGTGGACGAGCCGTACCGCTACCTGCCCACGGTAGGCGAAGTGGACCTGCACCTGATCGGCGAAGGGCGGCACGAAAAGCTTTGGGAAGTCCTTGGCGCCCACGTCCAGCATTACAAGTCCTCCCTGGGCGATGTCGACGGCGTGTCCTTCGCCGTCTGGGCACCGAACGCCCAGGCAGTCCGTGTCAAGGGCGACTTCAACGCCTGGGACGGCCGCGAAAACTCGCTCCGCTCGCTCGGGTCATCAGGGGTTTGGGAAGTCTTCGTTCCCGGCGTTTTAGCAGGGGCGTGCTACAAGTTCGAGATCCGGACCAAGCACGGCAACTGGGTCGAAAAAGCTGACCCGCTGGCGTTCGGCACCGAAGTCCCGCCGCTCACAGCTTCCAGGGTGGTGGAGCCGTCCTACGCGTTCAAGGACGCCGACTGGATGGAGGCACGCGCCCAGCGAGACCCGCACAATTCCCCGATGAGCATCTACGAAGTCCACCTCGGATCGTGGCGCCTTGGCCTGGGCTACCGCGAGCTCGCCAAGGAACTGGTGGATTACGTCAAGTGGCTTGGCTTCACGCACGTGGAGTTCATGCCAGTGGCCGAACACCCCTTCGGCGGTTCCTGGGGCTACCAGGTGACGTCCTACTTTGCACCGACCTCGCGCTTTGGCCACCCGGACGAATTCCGGTTCCTGGTGGACTCGCTGCACCAGGCGGGCATCGGTGTGCTCCTGGACTGGGTCCCGGCGCACTTCCCCAAGGACGCCTGGGCGCTCGCCCAGTTTGACGGCCAGCCGTTGTACGAGCACGCCGATCCGAACCTGGGGGAGCACCCCGACTGGGGAACGCTGATCTTTGACTTCGGCCGGACTGAAGTGCGGAACTTCCTGGTGGCCAACGCGCTGTACTGGCTCGACGAATTCCACATCGACGGGCTCCGGGTGGATGCGGTGGCGTCGATGCTGTACCTGGACTACTCGCGTGAAGAAGGGCAGTGGTCGCCGAACCGTTTCGGCGGGCGGGAGAACCTCGAGGCCATGTCCTTCCTCCAGGAGGTCAATGCCACCGTCTACAAGACCCACCCCGGTGCGGTGATGATCGCCGAGGAGTCCACAGCATTCCCCGGTGTCACTGCCCCAACGAGCCACGGCGGCCTGGGCTTCGGGCTGAAG
>JBDTQQ010000057.1:0-9527 GCA_039932075.1 Pseudarthrobacter sp.
GAATAGGAGCTCCACGATGGCTAAGGCTGAACTCCGTAAGCCCAAACCAAAGTCCAACCCCTTGAAGGCCGCTGACATCACTGTCATCGACTACAAGGACGTAGCATTGCTGCGCAAGTTCATCTCCGACCGCGGAAAGATCCGCGCCCGTCGCGTCACTGGCGTCACGGTGCAGGAACAGCGCAAGATCGCCCAGGCAATCAAGAACGCCCGCGAAGTTGCTCTGCTGCCTTACTCCGGCGCTGGCCGCGGCTAAGGAAGGGATTAACTAACATGGCAAAGCTCATTCTGACCCACGAAGTAACCGGTCTCGGTGCTGCAGGCGATGTTGTCGAGGTCAAGGACGGTTACGCACGTAACTACCTGCTGCCCCGCAACTTCGCCCTGACCTGGTCCAAGGGTGGCGAGAAGCAGGTTGAGTCCATCAAGACTGCCCGCGCCGCCCGCGAGCACGCTTCCCTGGAAGATGCTCAGAAGCAGGCCGCTGCTCTCTCCTCGAAGCCGGTCAAGCTCGTCGTCAAGGCTGGCGAGACCGGACGCCTGTTCGGCACCGTCAAGCAGGCCGACGTCGCCGACGCTGTTGAGGCCGCTGGCCTTGGCAAAATCGACAAGCGCAAGGTTGAACTGCCGGCACACATCAAGTCGGTTGGTTCCTACCAGGCCAACGTCCGTCTCCACGACGACGTTGCCGCTGTGATCGAACTCGACGTAGTCAGCGGCAAGTAGTCTTTCCGGCTACGCGTTCCTGAACTGCAAGAAAACCCCCGTTGCCCTCACCGGCAGCGGGGGTTTTCTTATGACTTCCTACTGCAACGCGGGGTCAGATAAGGCTCAATTCCGGCCTCCGACGGGGCGTTAACTGACCCCGCGTTGCGGAATTCGGGCAGAGTCCGGTCCACTAGTCAGGCACGCCGCTCCGGGTGATAGCCTGCGGCGGTGAGCCAGAACTCTTCCCCAGCGCCCCGTCGTCGCCCGTTCACCCAAATGGACGTGTTCACGGACGAACCGTACCGGGGCAATCCGTTGGCGGTAGTTGTCGAAGCCGCGGACCTCACCACAGAACAGATGCAGCAATTCGCCAACTGGACCAACCTTTCAGAGACCGCATTCCTGCTGCCGCCCACGCATCCGGATGCCGACTACCGGGTCCGCATCTTCACGGCCAGCGAGGAGTTCCCTTTTGCCGGCCATCCCACGTTGGGATCGGCGCAGGCGTGGCTGGACGCCGGCGGCACAACGAAGCAGGACGGCGTGCTGGTCCAGGAACGCGGGGCCGGCCTGGTCCGGGTAAAGCGCGACGGCGGACGGTTGGCCTTCGCTGCGCCGCCGCTGACGCGCT
Organism: Pseudarthrobacter sp.; assembly: GCA_039932075.1. Classification (GTDB taxonomy): domain Bacteria; phylum Actinomycetota; class Actinomycetes; order Actinomycetales; family Micrococcaceae; genus Arthrobacter. Next base: position 1,340 of record JBDTQQ010000057.1, read on the forward strand.
CCGGACCGGTGGCTGAAGCGGACATGGCCCAGATCGCGGACGGCCTTCGCCTGCCCCGCCACGCGCTGCTGGACGGCTCTTGGTTGGTCAACGGCCCTGACTGGATCGGCGTGCTTCTGGCATCCGCCGGCCAGGTCTTGGGCATCAGGCCGGACTTTTCGGCCCTGGGTGGCCTGAACGTTGGTGTGATAGGTCCTCACGCCGCGGACGGGGAAGCGGACTTCGAAGTGCGCACCTTCATCCCCGGTGACCCAGCGGCCGAGGACTCTGTCACGGGCAGCTTCAATGCGGGCGCCGCGCAATGGTTGATCGGCAGTGGCCGCGCACCGTCGTCGTACGTTGCCGCCCAGGGTACGGCACTGGGCCGGGCGGGACGGATCCATGTGGACGCTGCGGACGGTGACATCTGGGTGGGCGGCAGTTCCGCTGAGCGCATCAGCGGAACGGTGGTGCTGTAGCACGGGCGGAATAAACGCGGGACACCTCCGGTTACCTTGATACATGCAAACACATATAGCCTAGTTTGTACCGAACCTGAGGAGTCCATGGTGGAAACCCGCCGCATCACCGTATTGTCCGCCGGCCTGGGTGTGCCGTCCTCTAGCAGGCTGCTCGCCGACCAGCTCGCCGCCGCCGCAGAGCACGAGCTGACGGACGCCGGCTACCAGGTAATGGTGGACGTGGTGGAGCTTCGCGAGCTCGCGGTGGACATCGCGAACAATTTCGTCACCGGCTACGCGGCTCCCCGCCTTGCCGACGTCATCGCCGGCGTGGAGGCCTCTGACGGGATCATCGCGGTAAGCCCCGTGTTCAGCGCGTCCTACAGCGGCCTGTTCAAATCCTTCATTGACGTCCTGGACCCCAAGTCCCTGGAGGGCAAGGCCGTGGTGCTGGGCGCCACCGGCGGCACCGACCGTCACCAAATGGTGCTGGAGTACGCCATGCGGCCGCTGTTCAGCTACCTTCGGACCCGAATGACCGCAACGGCAGTATTTGCCGGCCCCCAGGATTGGGGAAACACCGACGACGGCGCCTCGCCCCTCTCCGATCGGGTGCAGCGGGCGGCATCAGAGTTCGCCGCCCTCCTGACGGGTGCGCAGCCGGGGAGGAAGCCGGCTGTGGCGGCGTCGCTGCCGTTTGAGCAGCTGCTGGCCGGCATCTCCGGCGGAAGGTAGCACCGGCCGCTCCGCCCTCGATGTGGTGCGGCCGAACCCGCAACCGTCCCGAGAAGTAACAAGGGTGGCTGGGCAACCTGTGCGACGTCTAATCGTCGAGGAGGGCGATGAACTCGCGGGCCTGCTTCAGGGATATATCAGAGTGCTTGGTGAGCGCCGTTGCCGCGCCCTCGATGTCGCCACTGCGCGCCAGTGTGCGGATCCGGCCGTAGATTTCATCGTTGAGCATGTTGCTGCTGACCTCCCGCGTGACATCGCCCTTGCTGGCAATTGCCCGGTAGCGGTACGGGAACCGCTGGGGTGTGTCGTCCTCGGCTTCCACGTCTTCAGCCTTCGCCTGAGGGCCGCGGAAGGGCTGGGGATGGGCAGCCAGCGCCCCGACAGCGTCCCGTGAGACCCGCAGGCCATCCCCTGTGGACTCGTAGTAGAACTTGATGGCCGCCATCGCCTGCCCCTGTGCAATCAGTGCATACAGTCTCTGGTGCTGCTCTTCGTTAAGCTTGGCGGCGGCCAGGCGGGCCAACCCGGACGCATCCGGTGCCGGGACCGTCCCGGCCTCCCTGGCGGATGCCTGCCTCTTGCCGATTGCGCGGGCTGCCAACGCAACGCCGGCGGCCACAACCGCGAGGATGATAACGGGGATCACGAGCGATTCCATTTCTAAAGCCGATCTATGTACTTCTTGGCGGTGGCCAGGTCGGTGTTGGTTGCTTGGCGCAGGAGCTTGATGGCCTGGATTTTGTGCCCGTCGCGGGCCATCGTCTGGAGCTGCATGACAAGCTGCGGATCGAACAGGCCGCCGGGCAGCGAATGGCCATGCGCTCCGGCACCTGCACCGGAGTGCGCCCGCAGTGCGGCGCGGGCGTGATCTTCCTGCTGCGACTGCTGCTGTTCGTTTTGGCTTGGGCGGGTATTGGCTTCAAGCCGGGCGCGCACGGCAGTTGCCAGCCGCACCTGCTCAGCGTAGTGGGCGGCCGAGCGCCTGGCGAGGTCCTGCTGGTACTTTTCGGCATCCGACGTTCCGGTATCCCGCGGCCTTAGCGCCGTGGTGAGCGTCCATAGGACTGCCACCAGGATTCCGGCCGGCAGTAACACCATCAGTATGTCGCCCATGCTTAGAGCTTATGCCAGATGGTCGTTATCCACAGCACATTCCTTGAGCCGCATACAGTCCAACGGCCCTGCGGTCAAGAATTGGATCGAGTGTAATTTCCATCACCAACGCCGCATGAATCGCCGCACCCTGACCCACAAAACCCTCTTGGTTTCAAGCGGGCCGGCCCCCAAGCTGTGGATGAAGGTTTTCGAAAGGAATATTTAGTCCACATCCGCCAACAAGCGTTTCCGCAGGTCAGACGCCGAAGATGGGACAAAGTTTTTTTGTATCCACAGGTTCATGCACAGACTGTGCACAAGCTATGCCGCGTAGTGCACAGGTTATCCACAGGCGGCCACGGTGGCTGGCTTGGAGGCTGGAGCGCGGGCGGCTACCGTTGCGGGATACCTGTATTTGGGAGTGAGCGACCGCCCCGCCGGCGGGTGGCACCACTGCCACGTGCTTCCTTTCCTGAGGCTGAACTCCCTGTGGATAACCTGTGGATTGTGGGGATAACTCCCGCGCATCCCGCGGCCGACTCCACCTGGAGCGGCGCGGCCTACGTTTGTCAGTGGCCGCTGGTAGACCTGAAGGTACGCCGTCCTGTTGAGGTTCAGCAGGTCGGCTCCCGGCAGGATAAATGGCTTACGTGCCGCTCATCGCGGCACACAACAGAGGACGGCAGCTTTGTCAGTAACGCACCTGGATTCGATCGAGGGTACCCGCGGCTCGGAAACGAGCCGGAAGCCTCCCCAGGACATACCGGCAGAACAGTCCGTACTTGGCGGCATGATGCTTTCCAAGGACGCCATTGCTGACGTAGTGGAAATCCTCCGCGGCCAGGACTTCTACAGGCCCGCGCACGAGACCATTTATGAAGCGATCATTGACCTCTACGGCCGGGGAGAGCCTGCCGACGCCGTGACTGTCTCGGACGAACTGACCAAGCGCGCGGAGATCAACAGGATCGGCGGACCCGCCTACCTGCACGAACTCATTCAGACCGTTCCTACGGCCGCCAACGCCGGATACTACGCCGAGATTGTGGCCGAGCGCGCCGTCCTGCGCAGGCTCGTCAACGCCGGCACCAAGATCGTTCAACTCGGCTATGGTTCCGACGGCGAGGTGGAGGACCTGGTCAATCAGGCCCAGGCCGAGGTCTACGCCGTAGCTGAGCGGCGCACCGCCGAGGACTACGTTGTCCTCAAGGACGTGATGGAATCCACGGTTGATGAGATCGAGGCCTCCGGACACCGCGGCGAAGGAATGACGGGTGTGCCCACGGGATTTTATGAGCTGGACGAGCTCACCCATGGCCTGCACCCGGGCCAGATGATCGTCATCGCCGCCCGCCCCGCCGTAGGTAAGTCCACGTTCGCCCTGGACTTCGCCCGGTCGGCAGCCATCAAGAACAACCTGGCAACGGTGATGTTCTCGCTCGAAATGGGCCGGAACGAGATCGCCATGCGTCTGCTTTCCGCCGAGGCGACCATCGGCCTCCAGGACCTCCGCAAGGGCACCATCAAGGACGAGCAATGGTCCAAGATCGCCACCACCATGGGCCGGATGAATGACGCCCCGCTCTTCATCGACGACAGCCCCAACATGTCCCTGATGGAGATCAGGGCGAAATGCCGGCGCCTCAAGCAACAGCACGACCTCAAACTGGTGATCCTGGACTACCTTCAGCTCATGAGCTCCGGCAAGAAAGTGGAATCGCGCCAGCAGGAAGTTTCTGAGTTCTCCCGTGCGCTCAAGCTTCTGGCCAAGGAGCTCCAGGTCCCGGTCATTGCCCTGTCGCAGCTCAACCGTGGCTCGGAGCAGCGCCAGGACAAGCGGCCCATGGTCTCGGACCTCCGTGAATCAGGCTCCATTGAGCAGGATGCCGACATGGTGATCCTGCTGCACCGCGAAGACGTCTATGACAAGGAGTCACCGCGTGCCGGTGAGGCGGACATCCTGATCGCCAAGCACCGTAACGGTCCCACCAAGGACATTGTGGTTGCCTTCCAGGGCCACTATTCGCGCTTTGCCAACATGGCAGCCGACGCTGGAGGCGGCGGCTTCTAGGCCTGTTGCCGTCCGGAATTGCCGGGCCTAGCCCTGTTGCTGCAGCAGATGGTTGGGCAGCCGGTTCCCCGGCGCTGTCCCGCGGATCTCAAGCAGTTCGCGAGCGTGGGCGTGCAGGCGTTTGTCCTCTTCCGTCAGCGGCACCCACGGGGGGACGGGCACCGAGTTGCCGTCGGCGTCGCGCGCCACCATCACGGTGAGGCAGTGGGTGGTGAGATTCAGTTCCCCACCCTTGGGGTCTCCGGAGCGAACATGTACGGCGATGTGCATGCCCTTGGTCCCGGTGTAGACCAGCCGGGCTTCGACTTCCACAACGTGACCGATCAGCAGTGGCCGGTAGAAGCGGACGCCGCCCGAGAACACCGCCACCGTGTCCTTCCCGCAATACCGCGAGGCGCAAACGTAGGCAGCTTCATCGATCCACTTCATCACGATGCCGCCGTGGACTTTCCCTCCCCAGTTAACGTCTGTGGGGGCTGCCATGAACCGCAATGTCACGCGTTCGGCTGTTCCGGCGTCGGTGAATTCCTGGGCGTTCATGGCTTCGACGATCTGTTCACGGATCCTGATCCGCGCCAGCGCGTGGTCGCGCTGTTCGATTTCCTCCGGGGTGGCGGGTTCGAACTGCTTCACGGGGATGGGCTTGCCGTCATCGCCGACCGCCACGAAGATCACCATGCACTGGCTGCGCATCGTGGCCGGGCCGCCCTTGGGATCGCCCGATGAAACCACTGTCCGGATATGCATGGACGAACGGCCGGTGTACACGATGGTGGCCTCCACCTCCACCATGTCGCCGCTGTTTACCGGGTCTGCGAAGTGGATGTTGCCCACGTAGGCCGTGACGCAGTAGGACTTGGCCCACCCCACCGCGGCGGCATAAGCGGCCTTGTCCACCCACTCAAGGACCGTGCCCGCATCAACAGAGCCGCTGTGGCCCACGTCCGTGGGTGCTGCCAGGAAGCGCAGGGTGACGGAATTTGCGGCGGTCTCAGTCATGCTGCCCACATTAGAGCCTGCGCCCGGTCCGCCACACTTGTGACGCATCCCCAGGACGCTCTCTCACTTAATGGGCTTAAACATGAAATGCTCTCTCACTTTCCTCAAGAAAGTGAGAGAGCATTTCGGGAAAAGCGACATTAAGTGAGAGAGCGTCCGGGGTGCGGGGGTGCGGGGGTGCCCGGGGTGCTTAGGCGAGGACTGCCAGCTTGTTGTTCATGCGGCCGAACAGTGCGCGGTCCACGGAAATGCGGCCGGCGCCGGTCAGGGCAGTGGTGGTGAAGCGTGATTGGTTCACGCTTCAAGTGTCCGGGCTAATCCGGCGCTTTTGTGTTCGTTGTCATGACTCGGGACGTCACGGAAGCCGGGCATCCACGCCAAGCCCGCCGTTAAGCTGACACTGTGCCGAACCAATCCTCCGTTGCTGCCGTGGTGCGCCCCGCCAGTCCCGCCCGGGACATTCTGCGGCTGGCGGTTCCCGCGTTTGGTGCGCTGATTGCCGAGCCACTCTTCCTCCTCGCGGATTCGGCCATCGTGGGACATTTGGGGGTTGCCCAGCTGGCTGGAGTGGGGCTCGCCTCCGCGGTGCTGCACACCGCCGTCGGCCTGATGATTTTCCTCGCCTACTCCACTACCCCCGCGGTCGCCCGGGCAATGGGCCACGGTCAGTTGGGCAAGGCCCTCGCCGCAGGGCGCGACGGCGTATGGCTGGCTCTCCTATTGGGCGTTGTCTTGGCGGTGGCAGGGTTTTGGGCCGCGGAACCGCTGGTAACGCTGATGGGGGCGGAAGGCGACGTGCGGGCTTTCGCCGTGGACTATTTGCGCTGGTCCATGCCCGGCCTTGTGGCCATGTTGCTGATCTTTGCCGGAACGGGCGTCCTCCGTGGACTTCAAGACACCAGGACGCCGTTGCTGGTGGCCACGGCAGGGTTTGCCCTGAATATCCTGCTTAATCTGTGGCTGGTCTATGGCCTCGGCTGGTCGGTGGCCGGCTCGGCGATCGGCACCAGTGTGGCGCAGTGGGCGATGGCTGCCGTCTACCTGGCGATGGTCCAGCGGAATGCAGCCAGGCACGGCGTCAGCCGGATGCCGGACTGGAGCGGCATCCGGGCAATGACCCGCGTAGGTTCCTGGCTGATGCTCCGCACACTGAGCCTGCGCATCGCCATCCTGGCCACCGTCTTTGTGGTCACGGGACAAGGCGCGGTCAACCTCGCTGCCCACCAGCTGGCCATGACCATTTTCTCGTTCCTCGCTTTTGCCCTGGATGCCCTCGCGATCGCCGCGCAGGCCCTGATCGGCAAGGAGTTGGGCGCCTCAAACCCCGCAAACGCACGGCGGCTGACTCGGACGATGATTCGCTGGGGTACCGGATTTGGGGTAGTTACCGGGGCGCTGTTGGCCGTCGCTGCCCCGTGGGCAGGAATGCTGTTCACCGCCGACGCCGACGTCCAGTCTGCCCTGATGTACGCCCTGTGGATCCTGGCGGCCGGCCAGCCCATCGCCGGCTACGTTTTTGTCCTGGACGGGGTGCTGATCGGAGCCGGCGATGCGAGGTACCTGGCGCTGGCGGGGGTGGTGAACCTGGCCGCCTACGCCCCGCTGCTGGTCGCCGTGGCAGTCGCCGGCGGATCCGCACCGGCCGGGCTCGCGTGGTTGTGGGCCGCTTTTGCCGTCGGCTACATGGTGGCCCGCGCCGTGACCCTGGGCCTCCGTGCCCGGTCGGACCGCTGGATGGTGCTGGGTTCGTCATAGGACCGGCTCCCACTAAACTGGACCGGTGAACCAATCACTGACCCCTGCAGACACAGCCGCAGGCACCGCCCAGCAGGCTGACCTGTGGAAGCCGGTACTGCTCCGTGCCCTGGCCGCAGTCGCCTTCGGTGCCCTGACAATTTTCTGGCCTTCGCCGTCCATCCAGGTCATGGGCTGGGCGGGCGGGCTATACCTGCTGGCCACGGGCCTGCTGCTGCTCTGGGGAATCCCGAAGGCGGGCTATACGCGGAACCGGATGCCCGGCAAGATCCTCTCCGCGGCCGGGGCCGTCCTGACGGGGGCGGGCGCTGCGCTGGTACTGCTGCATGGGGACAGGGTCTTCGGCGTGGTCGCGGCCCTCGGCCTCGGCCTGGCCGGAGCGGTGGAGCTCTATTGCGGAGTCCGGTACCGCGCGCGGCACGTGCTGGCCCGCGACTGGATCGCCTCCGGCATTGTCGGCCTCGGCACCGCGGTGAGTCTTCCCTTCTTCATCAGCCTGGGAGCCCATGCCCTGCTGGGCGTAGCCGGCGGCGGGGCCATCATCTCCGGCGTGTTGTGGGTCCTGTCCGGACTGACCCTGAGGCACGATGCCCGGGGCGCCTCCCGGAAGACGTAAACTAGAAGCAGACCGTTCTACCCAGCGTAGAAATTCTGCCGGGCGGGGACAATCCAAACATTCGAAACCAGCAGGTCCATCCGGCCTGGCTGTAGGAGGAAATATCGTGGCAGACCAGCAACCAGGCAAACCGCGCAAGCTGCGGACCTCGGTGAAGGGGCCGCTGATGTTTTCTGCGTTCTGGGCCGTCCTCGCCTTCGTATCGGTGTTGATCTTTGCTTCCGGTGGCAGCGCAAAGTCCCCACGGTTCGATCTTGCCTTCACGGGCGCGGGCATCGCTTTCATTGTCACGCTGGTAATAGCAGCCATGCTTTCCATGAGCTACAAGGAAAACGACCAACACCTGGGCAAGGGCTCCGGGATCAACCTCAGCTCGGCCAAGAACTCCTCACACGGATTCGGCGGGAGCAGCCACGGCCACACGGGCGGCCCTTCGGAAACGCCCGACGCCGACGGCCCGGGTACCAGCCACTCCTA